>JACQVL010000310.1 GCA_016209865.1 Candidatus Latescibacterota bacterium
GGCACGGCTTCCATCCCGGCCTCGTGGATGGCGGCGAGAAGGTCGATGCCGTCCATCTCAGGCATCCGGAGGTCGGTCAGCACGATGTCGAAGTCCTGGCGGCGCAGGGCGACCAGGCCCTCTGCCCCGTTCGCCGCGGTCTGACAGGCGTAGCCTTCCTGCTCGATCATGAGTTGGAGGACGTGGCGGACGTCCTCTTCGTCATCGACGATGAGAATCCTGGCGGGTTGTGCCACGCGATGCCTTTCTCCTCTGCTATCTGTTCCCCACGTTCAACACTTCCCGTATCTTCTGGGTCAGGGCGGCGGGCGTGAACGGCTTCTGGAGCAACGTGGCGTCGGCGTCGAGCATCCCGGAACGGACGAGGGTATCGTTCGTGTAGCCCGACATGTAGAGCACCTTCATGTCCCGGCGCATGCGCATCAGCCGGTCGGCTAAGGTGCGGCCGTTCATCCGGGGGAGGACGACGTCCGTGACCAGCAGGTGGATCGGGTCGGTGTACTGTTCGCAGAGCAACAGCGCCTCACCTCCGTTGGACGCCTCCAGGACGGTGTACCCGGCCTCCCGGAGCACCTGTTTGGCCAGCGTCCGGACGCCCTTCTCGTCCTCGACTAAGAGCACCGTCTCCGTCCCGCGGGCGGGTTCGACGGGGACGCTCGGCTGCTCCACGACCACGCCCGCCTCGACGACCCGGGGCAGGTCGATGATGAACGTCGTCCCCTGGCCAGGCGCGCTCATGGCCTGGATGCGGCCCCCGTTCTGGGTGACGATCTCGTGGACGGCGGCCAGGCTCAGCCCGATGCCTTTGCCTGATTCCTTGGTGGTGAAGAACGGCTCGAACAGGCGGGCGAGCGTCCCCTCATCCGTCCCTTCCCCGGTATCGCGCACCGTCAGCCGCACGTATCGTCCCGGCTGGATGGGACCGTGCTGGTTGTCCTCGGCGGCGTCGATGTCGACGTTGGCCGTCTGGATCGTGAGGGTGCCTCCCTCTGGCATGGTCTCCCGCGCGGTGGCCGCCAGGTTGACGAACACCTGCTCGATCTGGCCGAGATCGGCTCTGATGGGACCCAGGGCGGGGTCGAGGTCGGTCTCCAACTGCACGTCCTCGCCCAACAGCCGCTGGAGCATCTCGTCTAAGCTGGTGATCATCCCGTTGAGGTTGAGGGGTTGCGGGTGGACGGCCTGCCGGCGGCTGAAGGCTAAGAGCTGGCGGGTCAGTCCGGTTGCCCGCTCCCCGGCCTGTTTGATCTCCTCGATGTCTTTCCGCAGCGGGTCGAGGGGGTCGAGGCGGCGGAGGGTCATCTCGCTGTACCCTATGACAATCATCAGCAGGTTGTTGAAGTGGTGGACGACCCGTCCCATCAGGTGCCCGATGGCATCGCGGTGGTGCGCCTGGAGGCGCTGTTTCTCCTCCTGGATCGCCTCTTCCATCCGTCTGTGTTCGGCGGCGACCGTCGCCCGCAACTGCTCCTCAGTCTGCTTGTACTCGGTGATGTCCTCTAAGCTTCCCTCGTAGCTCAGCACCCGGCCGGCCGCGTCGTGGACGGCCCGGGCGGTATCCTTCACCCACCGGATCGTGCCGTCGTGCCAGTGAATCTGGGCCTCGAACCCATGCACGACGACGTCTCGCTCCATCAGTGTCTGCCACCGCTGGCGGTCTTCCGCGTTCACGTACAGGTCGACGACGTTGACCGCCATCAGCGATTCCCGGTCGGGGTAGCCTAAGAGGGTGACCAGGGCCGGGTTGGCGTCGAGGACACGGCCGTCCGGGGTCGTCCGGTACAGCCCGATGGGCACGGTCTCGAACAGGCGCTGATAGAAGACCTCCACCTCATGGTGGGCGTGGTGCTGGTGGGCCTGCTCCAGTGCGGCCCGGACCACCTCCGGCAGCCGGCTGAACTGCTGCGGTGTTTTGATGAGGTAATCGCTCAGGCCGGCCTTCATCCCCTCCACCGCGATCTCTTCGTTGCCCGTGTCTGTGAACATGATGACCGGGCAGTCTGGCCAGCGGGCCTTCACCGCACGCAGCACCGCCAGCCCGTTCATCCAGCGGAGCTGGTAGTCGGTGATGATCAAGTCGAAGTCTCCCTGCTCTAAGTGGTGGGCGAACTCCTGCCCTTCACTCATCTGGGTCACCTGCAGATCGGGAAAGTCGTGGCGCAGCGCCCGGATGGCCAGGTCGCAGTCGTGCGGGTTGTCATCGATGAGCACAAGACGCAGCGGGTTCGGCATACGCGGTCATCTCCATCATGATGTTTTGGTGATCTCCGTCCTCTCCTCGAGCGCGACCACCGCTTCAGCGGGAAGCTCGATCCAGAATCGGCTCCCCTGTCCCACCGCCGATTCCACCCCCACCCGTCCGCCCATCCGTTCGATCCCCTTGCGGACGATCGCCAGCCCCAGACCCGTCCCCGGGTACGTCTCCATCCCGTGCAACCGTCCGAACACCCGGAAGATCTGGTCGTGGTGCTCGGCCGCGATCCCGATCCCGTTGTCTTCCACCCAGAGACGGACGAAGGTGTCGCGCGTCTCCGCCCAGACCCGGACACGGGGCGGCACTCCGGCTGCCACGAAGGTGATGGCGTTGCTCAGCAGGTTGACGATCACCTGGACGAGCGTGGCGGGATGGCCGATGACCGGCGGGAGGGGCTCTTCGGTCGTGATCTGTGCTGCGCGTGCGGTGAGTTCCGGCTCGAGCTGAGTCTGCGCCTTGTACACGATCGAGGCCAGGCTGACCGGCCGGACGGGCAAGGACGCGTAGTTGAGGCGGCTGTAGGTCATCAGGTCCTGGATCAGAGTGTTCATCCGCTGCGCGGTGGTCAGGATGCGCTGGAGGTACTCCTGACCGACCGGGTCGAGCCGGTCCGCATAGTCTTCCCGCAGCGCGTCCGCGTAGCCCTCCATCGCGCGCAAGGGGGCGCGCAGGTCGCGGGAGAACGTCTCCAACTGCGTGTTGATGTCCTGAAGCTGGGTCGAATACTCCGCCACGCGCTGCTCCAGCTCCGTCGAACTGAGCTGGAATTGCGTCTGCGACCCGACTCGCCAGAACGCGACTGTGAGCTGGTCCGCCAGCTTGCGCGTGATCTCGACGTGCTCGGACGCAAACGCCTTCGGATGGTCGGCGCCGACGATGAGGCACCCGATCAGCTCCCCCTGGGAGACGAGCGGCATGTTGATGTACGAATGGACGCCCTCCGCCCAGAGCGCCTGGTCGAGGGAGGACGGCCGACCCAGCGCCATGATGTCCTCCACGTTATGCCCCTTGCCCTGCCGGAGTTCCTCCGTCGTCTCCGCTTCCAGGGCAAAGTGCACCCGTTCTTTCACGGTGATCTCCCCGTTGATGTGCGAGGCGAGCAGGGTGGCCTCTTCTGCTTTGAAGTCGAACACGACGATGCTCGCCCGCACGCAGGGGACGAGCCGCCGGATGTGACGGAGGGCGGCCTGGGCGATCGACTCCGGGGATTGCGCGGTCAGGAGCGCCCGGTCGATCTCGTGCAGGACGTCCAAGCGTTCGGAGTACTGCCGGAGCCCGTCTTCGGTCTGCTTGCGTTCGATCGCCTTCGAGAGCACACTGGCCACTGACTGCACGAACTGCACGTCGTCTTTCGTGAACGCCCGCCGCTTCGTCGTGTAGACCCCTAAGACCCCGAACGGCCAGTCCCGGCCTTTGATGACGGCGCTCATCCCGCTGACCACGTCGTGGTCACGCAAGACAGAGGATTCGCTGAAGCGCGTCTCACTCTGCAGGTTCTCGAAGAGCACCGGCTCGTTCGTGAGCAGGGTATACCCGGGGTGTGAATCCGTGCCGATCCCCACGGTGGCGTGTCCGACGTAGCCATCCTTCCAGCCCACGCCCGTCCGCAGACCCAGCGCGTTGCCGTCCGGCTGGAGTTCCCAGACCGCGCAGGACTCGATTTTGAGGGCACGGGCGGCGAACGCCGCCGCTTCGTACATCAGCGCGGACACGTCCGTCCGGGATTTCGGCCGCTGGCCGAGGTCGACGACGGCGGCCTGGCGGCGGACCTGGGCTTTGAGCGCTTCCTCGGCCATCCGGCGCTCCGCCAGCCGGTGCTCCAGGGACTCGACCATCTCGTCGAACGTCTGGGCGAGCTGGCTGAGCTCATCCGCCCCGTACGGCAGCCGGGTCCGCTCGTGCAGGTCGCCCACGGTGACCCGCTTGGCGGCGCTGACGAGCGCCTGCACCCGGCGGAGGAAGAACCGCTGGCCGCCCACCCAGACGACGACGAGCGCCAGGACGGTGATGAGTCCGACGCCAGCGAGCAAGGGGAGGAACACCCGGTTCGCGTCCGCTAAGGCGGATTCTTTCGGAATCCCGATCCCTACGGCTATCCCGGTGTTCAGACCGGGGTCCAGGGAGGTAAACGCGTACAGCCGGGAGACGCCGTCCATCCCGCGCACCTCCGTCGCCCCCTTGCCCCGAGCGCGCATGGCTTTGATGAGAGGCGCATCCGGCGAGGACAGCCCGACCCACCGCTCCGGGTTGGGTGTGTGGACGACGATCGTGCCGGTGCGATCCAGGGCGATCAACGCCGCCCCTGCGGGGAACTGGGGTTGGGCCATCGACCGGTTGAGCCAGGCGACATCCAGGGCCGCGAACACCACCCCCTGTCTCCGCCCCAGCGAATCGGCGATGGGATAACCGAAGACGATCGCGGCCTTCGGGGTGGTGCGGTCGACCTGGTACGTCCCGACGGCAAACGCGCGGGTCTGCATCGCCCGCTGAAACCAGGGCTTGTCGGCGGCGCTGACCGCCCACGGGAGCGTCCGCGCGCTACAGACGACCTTGCCAGTCCGGTCGGCGACGCCGAAATTCGTGTAGCGCGGGTTGTGCCTCAGGACTTCCGCCAGACGGATGTGGCACTCGGCCGGGTCGCGGCTGCGCACGGCGGGGATCTGGGCTAACGCGACGAGCACCTGGCGGACGCCCTCGACCGTGCGCTCGACGTCGGCGGCGGCTAATCGTGTCAACCGCAGGGACGTCTCCTGGGTCTGCGCGGTCTCAACCCGCCGGTACTCCCACGCCGTGTAGACGGTCAACCCGATGATCGGGATGACCGCGAGCAGGACGAGCGCGAGCAAGCGGGTCCGGAAACTGGCGAACGGCATGCGAGCCATGAGCGATCCTCCTACAGCACGATCCCGATCTTCTGATCCTGGTCGACCTGGTACTCCAGTTCATCTAACAGCGTTCTCACCGTCATCCCCGCAAGGCTGCCCCGGACGGCGTGACGAACCCGGTCGAGCACTCGGACGGAACAGCCCCCCATCTCGTCGGGGAAGTCCAGGGTCGCGGACGACGGGAGGCCGTCGAACAGGGCCACGACCTCGTCCAGTCGGATCGTCTCAGGCGGCTGCGCTAAGAGGTAGCCGGTGTTCTGATCGACCACCCGATGGATGAGGCCCGCGTCTTCCAGCCCCGCCGCGATCGCCTGAACCTGGCCGATATCCACACGCGCCCCGGACGCCAGCATCGCGGCAGACACCATCCCCTCCCCCCGGACGAACCGCCGGGCGATCAGCACCAGCATCCGGATGGCCGTATCCACCCGATCCCAGCCGGTGAGCGTACCGTCGGAGCGCATCGTCTTCATCACGGGCAGGTGCTGCCAGGCATACGACAGTTCCGCCCCCCAGAGGAGGATGATCCACGTCAGGTACAACCAGAGGAGGAACAGCGGGACCGCGCCGAGCGATCCGTACACCTGACTGAACGACACGACGTACGTCACGTACCAGTCAAACCCGGTCTTGGCGACCTCCCACAACGTTCCGGCGACGACTCCGCCGACCAGGCCGGCGCGGGTCTCGACCCGTGTGGAGGGCAATCGCGTATACAGCAAGAAAAACGCCGCCCAGTCGCAGATCAACGAGAGGCCGTACGAGACCGCCTGGCTGATCAACCCGATGCCTAAGAGTTCCGCCAGGAACGGCACCTGGCGGAGCTTGGCGGTGAAATAGATCGACCCGACGATCAAGACCGGCCCCAGCGTCAACAGGCTCCAGAACGCGGTGAGTTTCACCCAGAGCGGCCGGCGTTCCCGCACGTGCCAGATGTCGTTGATGGCCGACTCGACGGTCTGCAGTAAGGAGACGGAGGTCACGACGAGCATGATCGAGCTGATCACGCTGATGGCGCGCGCCCGCTTCGCGAATTCCTCGATGTACTGGCTGACGACCGACCCGGAGGAGGGGATCAGGTGCCGGCCAGCAAGCCGCTGGAGGTCGTCCACCGAGTGGAAGAACGACGTGGCGATCATCAGGACGAGCGCGGTGACCGGGACGAGCGCGAGCAGGGTGCTGTACGCCAGTCCAGATGCCTGCCCGAACCCGCGAGCTCGGTTGAACTTCTGTCCGGCGATGACGAAGGCCAGGCCGATCCGGAGGCCGAACCCCCTCAGCCGGGATGGGGCGGACAGGCTCTGGACGAACAGCCGGTCGAAGAGGGCAATGAGATAGCGCTTGAGAAGGGTCATGTTGAACATTGCAGATACTTCCCCACGATCGGGCCGAGTCTCTTGATCGTCTCGTCAGCGATGGCGGCCCGGTGCGTCACGATCGCCTTCGCCAGCGCGGTGCCGCACCCGCACGTGCGCTCAGCGGGCAGCGCGGGGATGACCGTCTGGATGACGCGCTTCGCCAGGCCGACGTTGGCCAGGAGGTTCTGGAAGATCATCTCCACCGTCACTGTCTCGTGCTCCGGGTGCCAGCAGTCGTAGTCCGTCGAGCACGCGATGGACGCGTAGCACATCTCCGCCTCGCGGGCGAGTTTCGCCTCCGGGGCGACGGTCATCCCGATGACCGAGAACCCCAGCGTCCGGTAGACGTTCGATTCCGCCTTCGTCGAGAATTGCGGCCCTTCCATGCAGAGGTAGGTCCCGCCCCGATGCACCGTCACGCCCGCCTGCACCGCGCCGGTGTAGAGCAATTCGCGGAGCGTCGGGCAGAACGGCTCCGCCAGGCCGACGTGGGCGACCAGTCCGCCGTCGAAGAACGTGTTCTGGCGGGTCTTCGTATGGTCGTACAGTTGGTCGGGGATGACGAAATCCCGCGGCCTGATCTCCGGCCGCAGGCTGCCGACCGCGCTGACCGAGAGCACCCATTCAACCCCCAACTGCTTCAGCGCGTATATATTGGCTCGTACGTTGATCTGAGACGGCGAGAACCGGTGGCCGCGGCCATGCCGGGCGAGGAACGCCACACGCCGCCCGCTCAGCGTCCCGATGACGATCGAGTCGCTGGGCGATCCGAACGGCGTGTCGAGGGTGATTTCCTCCAGGTCGGCCAGTCCGTCCATCTGGTAAAACCCGGTGCCCCCGATGACCGCAACCTGCGTGTGCATGTCTCACATCCTTTCCGTTTACGGTCTCAATAGCCCCCGCAATAACCCCTTCGCCTTTTTCTTCACGTCTTCCCGCAGGGTATCCGCCTGCTGTCTTACCAGACCGGCCGCCCGCTGCCGGAGCGAGTCGGCCTGGAGCTGCGCCGCCGCCTGGCGCTGGCGCAGCAGGTCTTCCACCTGCTGTTGCTTCTCAGCGAGCATCTGCTTGCCCTGCTCCTGTGCCCGCGCGACCTGGTCCCGCACCGGGGAGGTATCCCAGCCGAAGCGCGGACTGTCGAGCGTCCCCCCGACGGTGAAGGCCAGACCGACTCGACCGCGCTCATCCCGAAATAACGAAAGCGCCCGGCCAGCGAGACCACTGCCGTACTGGGCCGAGAGCCCCTCGGAGAGCGTCGTCTTGATGCGATAATCAAGAGACCCGTCCAGACCTGCCGCCCCGCGCACGAGCCAGTCAGCCTTCGGCCCGACCATGAGGAGATCGTCGGTGATGATCCGGCCGCCTTCCACCCGGAGTGTCCCGACCAGCGACCGGAAGTCGAGCCGTTCGAACGTCGGGATCTTGATCCAGGCCGCCAGACGCTGCAACGGCGGCCAGTTGACGACCTGACCGTCCGCCAGGGTGAGCGTCCCCAGGGCTGAGAACGCAGTCTTCACGGGCATTCCGTCGAGACTGACCGGCCCGCCGGCGGCCAGCGTCGTCGACAGCCGGCCGAGGACGCGTCCCTTAATCGGGATGAACGCGGAGAGCAACTCGCTCACCTGGACGCTGTCCAGCCGGGCGTTGACCTGCACGACAGGCTGAGCCAGGTTCT
Source organism: Candidatus Latescibacterota bacterium (assembly GCA_016209865.1). Classification (GTDB taxonomy): domain Bacteria; phylum JAAXHH01; class JAAXHH01; order JAAXHH01; family JACQVL01; genus JACQVL01. Next base: position 8,173 of record JACQVL010000310.1, read on the forward strand.
TCTGGTCATGGACGACCGTCCCGGTCAACCGTCCCCCGTACGCCGCCGCGGTGACGTCGGTCAGACGGAGCACCTGATCCTGGATGGAAAGGCGCAGCCGCACGTCGGTGAGGTCGAGCCGGCGGAGCCGAACCCGTTTGGCGGCGCCATCCCCGGAGACGACGACGTCCGGGAACGACTCGTACGGCTCCGGCTTGCCCGCCCCTGGGGCGACCGGGGGGAACAGTTCGTCGAGGTCGAGGTACTCGGAGGCCAGGGTGCAGCGGATGACCGGCTTCGACCCGGCCGGCCCGCCGTACAGGTTGGTCACCGTCCCGGTGAGCGCCAGGTCCGACCGGCCGCTGCGACCGGTGAAGCGCTGCACGGTGAGGGTCGGCCCATCGA
>JACQVL010000320.1 GCA_016209865.1 Candidatus Latescibacterota bacterium
AGTACGCGGTGCGATGGGCGGCTACCCGGTTTGGCGATTACACCCGCGTCCCGGTTCCTGACGAAGTCCTCCAGCACGCCAGCGAACTGTTTCTGCGGGTCTACGGCGTGCGTCCCGCCGCCAGCCGGTCGTATTAAGTGGTCAGCACAGAATAGTGACGAGTGACGAGAAAACCTGATTCATTCCCGAGGACATGAGAATCCATGTCTTGGTTTTAACCGACCACCGACCACTGATCACCGACCACCGTCTTCACCGAGGACCCTCGCCATGACACACCGCGAACGCATGTTAGCCACCATCCGGCGACAGTCGACGGACCAGATTCCCTGGGCCCCGCGCATGGACCTCTGGTACATCGCCCACCGTGCCCGAGGAACGCTCCCCGCGCGGTTCGCCGGGAAGAACATGGTTGAGATCGCTGACGTCCTGAACGTGGCGTGCCACGCCGTCGGGGCGGATTTTACCCTGACCGGCCGCCGCGACCTGTCCCTGCGCGGACTGGGGATGGATAACCATCAGGACTACCCGTACCGGACGGAACTGCGCGGCCTGCCGATCCAGTCGCAGGACGACGACCAGGAGCTGTGGACGCGCATCCAGACTCCCGCCGGAGGAGTCTTCACCCATCTGCACCGGACGGTGGAGATGGCGAAGGATGGGATTTCTCTCCCGTTCGTCAAATCGTACGCCCTTCGCTCGATCGACGATGTCGAAGCCGTCGCTCAAGTGTTCGACCATCTGGAAGTCATCCCCACGCCGGAGGCGTACGCGGCGTTTCATCAGCGCGTCGGTGACCGGGGGATCGCGGTCGCCAGAGGCCCGATCGCCGCCTCGCCCATGCACCTGATCCTGCATGAACTCGTCCCTATGGATCAGTTCTTCTACCTCTACATGGATGAACGGGACGCGCTCTACCGGCTGACCGAACGGATGGAGCCGTTCTTCGACGCCGCGCTCGACGCCCTGGCCGCCTGCGACGCCGAGGTGGTGTTCTGGGGCGGGAACTACGACCAGGACCTGACGTGGCCGCCCTTTTTCGAGATGGAGATCGCGCCCTGGCTGAAGAAGGTCAGTGACCGTCTCCACGCGGCGGGCAAGCTGCTCCTGACCCACACCGACGGGGAAAACCGGGCGCTGCTTCCCCTGTATCCTCCGTGCGGGTTCGACGTGGCCGAGTCGGTCTGTCCCTCTCCGATGACCCAGTGCACCTTAGCCGAACTCCGAAAAGAGATGGGCTCCAGGACGACCATCTGGGGCGGCATTCCGTCGGTCGTCCTGCTGGACAGCTCGATGGAGGGGAGAACGTTCACGGGGTACATGGACGACCTGTTCGGTTCGCTCGGCGTGGGCGACCGCCTGATTCTTGGGGTCTCCGATAACGTGCCGCCTGATGTCAACCTCGACCGCCTTGAACGGATCAAGGACTGGATCGCCGCGTTCGGTCCGGTCCGGCCTCTTGCGTAGCTCCGATGGAAGCCGTGATCTTCGTCGGCATACAGGCGACGGGGAAATCCTCGTTCTACAAAGAGCGTTTTTTCAAGACGCACGTTCGGATCAATTTAGACATGCTCAAGACGCGGCATCGTGAGCACGTGCTGATCCAGGCCTGTCTTGCGGCGAAGCAGCCGTTCGTCGTCGATAACACGAACGTCACGGTTGAAGCGCGCGCCCGGTACATCGCGCGGGCACACGAGGCGGGGTTTCAGGTGATCGGCTATTGTTTTCGATCCGACCTGGAGAGCGCGTTGCGCCGGAATCAGGAACGGCAGGGGAAGGAGCGGATTCCGGAGCAAGGTCTCGTCGCCATGTCCAGGAAGCTCCAGACGCCGACTCTGGACGAAGGGTTCGATCAGCTCTACGACGTCTGTCTCGATCAGCACGGACAGTTTGTGGTGACGCCCTGGGTGGATGTGGATTAAGTGAGATTTTTCTCTTCTACAGCAGGACCGCTGTTCTTACCGTGGAATCACCGGCAGGGTGAGGTGCGACGGGCAGTGCGGGTTGTGATAGACCGTCTGGTGTGCAATCTGCATGTTTGTGTCGAACCCCGCCGGCTGGCCGGTGTTGAGGTTCCGGTCGAACCGAGGGAAATTGCTGCTCGACACCTCGAGACGAATGCAGTGGCCGGCCTTGAAGAGGTTGCTCGTCTCCCAGAGGCTGATGGTGTAGGCGTAGATGATTCCGGGCGTGATCAGTGTCGACGCTTCGCAGGACTCTCGGAACCGGGCCCGCACGATTCCCTCGCAGAGATGGATCGCCCGACCATCCGGATGGACATCGACGAGGGTGGCGGTGAAGTCGGTGTCCGGCGCGCTGGACGCCGCGTAGAGCGTTAGCTCGACCGGGCCGGTGACTTCGAGATCATGGGGAAGCGGAGCCGTGGAATAGACGAGCACATCATCCCGGCGTTCGACCGGCCGCCGGTCTTTGGGGCCGGTGTTCTCCATGAACATGCTCTGGCCGCCTAAGGTGGGCACCGGATGATCGGGATCATAGGTAAACGTGTCCGGTGGTTCGTTGTCAGGAGGATCGAGACTCAGGATTCCATCCCCGAAGAATGAGTTTGCCCGGCCGCCGCTGTGGAGGTAGAACTTCGTGTACTGTGTCCGGGCTAACGGCCATTCGGACTCGTCCCGCCACACGTTCTCTCCCATCACGAACAGCCGGATCGGGGCTTCGTCATCGATTCCGTTGTCGATCCTCTTCAGCCGCCGGTCATACCACCGGAGATGCGCTCCGGGGATATCGACGGCCGCCGCGTGCCCAAAATGCACGTCCCCCGTGGCCGGAGTCCCGATCGTGGAGTGCGGCCACGGGCCCACCAGCAGCTTCGTCTGCGCCCTCACGTCGGGCGTCCGCGCCTCGTGTTTCCATCCTCTGAAACATTTGAACATCTCGTGCATCAGGTTGTCGTACCAGCCGGTGATGAAATAGGCCGGGACGTCCACCTCTCCGTACCTGCCCTTCATGCTGTACGACCTCCAGAACTCGTCAAACCGCTCATGCCGGATCATCTCCCGGTAGAACGGCCGGTCGGCGAGATCGTCAAGGGCTGAGATCAACGGCAACCGGCGGTAGACCGTTTTCAGGTCGATCAGCTCGATGTGCACGGGCAGGAGCATCCGCTGGCCCAGAGCGAGGAAATTCATCGCGTTCTGCAGTTGCAGAACTCCGTTGCATCGCAGGTGGCCGTAGTTGTCCTCCTGATTGGCGATCGGGACGAGCGCCTTCACGTACAGGCTGCGCAGCGTCGCGGGGAGAATCTGAGTAAACCCGACGTAGGACGTCCCGAACGTGCCGATGTTCCCGTCGCACCACGGCTGCGCGCCGACCCACTGCTGCGTGTCGTAGCCGTCGTTCGTCTCATCGATGTACGGCCGCCATTCCCCTTCCGATTCGTACCGTCCCCGGCAGTCCTGCATGACCACCCCATACCCGCTCCGCGCGAACCGGGCGGCCCACTCGACGTACCGCGGGTGCTGCGTCCCGTACGGCGACCGGATGAGCAGGACGGGAAACCGCTCGCCGTGGGCCGGACGGTACACGACGGTGTGGAGCCGGACGCCATCTCGCATCGGGATTTTCAGGTCTAACTGGATGCGCAGATCATCGTCAGACATAGCCGGTTCCTTCTGAGATTCCCCTCTCTATCTCCCCGACCCCCTTTCTCGCCCATAAGAGGGCGAGAAAGGGGGAGCAAACTCGTGCGATAGTATCACCTGACACCCCTCTCCCCAACGTGGGAGAGGGGCCGGGGGTGAGGGGGTTCACCGCTTTCCAATGTACATCTGCGTGTGCACCGTCCCGATCCAGGTGAAGAACGAATAGCCGTACTTGTTCATCTTGAGTCCCTTCAGCCACGGCTTCCGCAACTCGATCGTGAGGGAATGGACAAGAAACACCCCGCCGACATCCTCCACCAGCGTGCGTTCCGCGTCCGCGTACAACTTCATCCGTTTCGCCGGGTTCATCTCAAAGGCCGCCGCATCGACCAGCCGGTCGAACACCGGATTCTTCCAGTCCTGGCGGCCGTAGCCGATGGGCTGCGAGTGCCACACCATCGCTAACAGATTATTGGGGTCGGGATAGTCGGCGTTGAACCCGCCCAGGCCGATCGGAATCTCCATCTTGTACAGGTTGTCCCGGTAGACCTTGTCCTCCGAGGCTTTGATCGTGAGGGTGATCCCTAAGGTCGTCTTGAGCATCGTCTGGATCGCCTGCGTGAGGATATTCTGCGCGGGCGAGGCGTTGCCCACCCAGAGGTCCTGCCTCGGGAACCCGGCCCCATTGGGGTATCCGGCTTCGGCGAGGAGTTTCTTGGCGAGCGCCGGGTTGTACGCTTGAACAGACTTCAACTGCGCGCTCGTCGAGCCGGGGAAGTTGGGCGGGAGCATGCTGTACGCGGGGATGGCGATGCCCCGAAGCGCCGTCCGGCAGAGCGTTTCCCGGTCGATCGCATGGCTGATCGCCTGGCGGACTTTCAGGCTGTTGAACGGCGGTTTGCGCGTCTGGAAAATCAGAAACCAGGAATCCGGGAAGGCGTACCGGACGAGCTGGGTCTTCAAGACCGGGGCCTTCTCGATCCGGGCCACATCGGTCACGGCCACCGTCTGCCAGTCGACTTCGTTGTTCTCATACGGCAGAGTCCCGACGGCGCCGGGCGACCCGGCCGTGAAGAGCTGGATGATCTTCTCCAGATACCCCTTGTACGGGCCGTTGTAGTACTTGTTCAGGGAGAGTACCGCCCGCTGGCCTTTCCGCCATTCCGTGAGGACGTAGCTCGAATTGGAGACGAACGTCCCCGCGTCGCTCCATTTCTTCCCGTACTTCTCGACCTGCCACCGTGGGACAGGCGACGACCCGGAGAACGCAACGATGAACGGGAGGTACGGACACGGTTTCTCCGTCTCGATGACGAGGGTAAGGTCATTGAGTGCTTTCACTCCGACGGTACTGGAGTCTTTGACCTTGCCCTGGTTGTAGGCCTTCGCGCCCTTGATCTCGTAGTAGAAGAACGCGTACACACTCCCGACCGCCGGGTCGAGGAAGCGTTTGTACGAGTACTCGAAGTCATGGGCGGTGACCGGCCGGCCGTCGCTCCACTTCGCGCCCGGCCTCAGATGGAACGTCCACCGCCGGCCGTCCGGCGACATCTCCCACCGGGCCGCCGCGCCCGGGACGATCTCTAAGTTCTCGTTCAGCATCGTTAGCCGTTCGAACAGGCACACCGCGCCCTGGGCTTCGTAGAGGGCGACACTGACGTCATAGCTCGACGGCTCGCTCCCGTGGATATACCGGAACACCTGCTGTGCGGGTGGAGCCGCGTCTGGGGGAAGCGGCTTGCCGACGGAGTTGGTGACCGCGGAGGCGGGGGAGAGCAAGCAGAAAAAGAGGATGCCAGTTTGCAGACAGAAACGGACAGGTCTCAAGAGGTTCTCCGTAGGGGCGAGGCGGTGCCTCGCCCCGGTTCGGGCGACCCATCGGGTCGCCCCTACAATCGTGCCATTGTCTTCGTGAAACAGTATTGGTTGCGGCTGCGTGCAGTATAACCCTTCCTCGCACTGATGTCAATATGTGGCTTGACATGAAGAAGGGGAGGGTCTACAATAACAGCACCGTTGGCTTATCGGGACAGGCGGAGGGAGACATCGAGAGAGCGCGACTATCATGGAGGTTCAGCATGCGAACTCGACTGACCATCATCCTGACGTTCGCGGCCATCTTGTCTATGGCGGGTGTGTCGTTCACGAACGCGGCGGATGTCCTCGACATCCGGGGGGCCTGGCGTCCGGACACATACCTGCTGAAGGATGGGACCAGGCACACGGTCACGGGCTTCATTTTTTTCACGCAGAAGGACTGGACTGTCCTCTTTTTCGTGAAGGATGACACAGGCCCCCAGCGCGGCTCCGGAGAAGGCGGGACGTACACCTTGCAGGGCAATAGGCTGGTGTTCACGCATCTGTATAACCTGTCTGGCGGGAAGGAAGTCAAGGGCATTCCAGCGAGTCCTCTGAGCATGGCCGTCCGGGAACCGGCGGGCGCGCCCACCGAGGCGTGTACGATCGACCTCAACGGGGATCAGCTCACGATTCGCTTCCCCAGCGGCAACACGATGACGTTCCGGCGGAGTTCAAAGTTCTGATTAGAGGAGTCCATCCCATGCAGACCTGGCGCTTGCAGGAAATCACGTACAAACTCGTGAAGGAATCCCGGTACGACGTCGCCGTCCTCCCCATCGGCTCCACGGAGCCCCACAACCTCCACATGCCGTACGGCACAGACGCCATCACTGTCACCGCCGTCGCGGATCGGGCGTGCGAACGCGCCTCCCAGGCGGGCGGCCGCGTCATCCTCCTTCCAACCATCCCGTACGGGGTGAACACGAACTTGCTGGAATTCCCGCTGACGATCAGCGTGACGCTCAAAGCCCTCTCAGGGGTGCTCACCGAGATCGTCCATTCGCTCGACCATCACGGCATTCGCAAGCTCATCCTGCTGAACGGACACGGCGGGAACGAATGTAAGGCGTTCCTCCGGGACATCCACGGCCAGACGGGAGTGTTCATCACCGCCGTCGATTGGTGGAAAATCCCGAACGACATCCGGCGCGAGGTGTTCGAAGAAGACGGCGATCATGCGGATGAGATGGAGACGAGCGTCGGATTGTACCTCTTCCCCGACCTCGTCCATCCGGAGGACGCGGACGCCGGGACGGTACGGTCGACCCGGTTCGATGGAATCAACGCAGGCTGGGCAGCGATCACCCGTCCCTGGCACCTGCTCACGACGAACAGCGGGGTCGGCGACCCGCGCAAGGGTACGCGGGAGAAGGGAGAGCGGTTCGTGGAGGTGGCGGTCGACCGGCTCGCCCGGTTCATCACGGAGTTGTCGAACGCGGAGATGGACGGGACGTTTCCGTATTGAGCCCCCCCCCGATCCCATCTCCCCACTCTTCCGGGCAGATGGGCAGTCGGCAGGTAGGCAGTAGACGGGGGAGTGGCTTCTACTGCCTATTGCCCATTGCCTATCTGCCCAGGAGCGGAGACGGGGGTTAGGGAATAAACCGCCGCAAATACGCGACCGCCTTCGGGAGCGCCGCCCGCTCGTCCTCCTGTCCCTCGTAGACGATCGAGACGTACCCGTTGTACCCGGCGCGCTCTAACATCGGGAAGATGCGCGTGTAGTCGAGACGACGCTCTTCTCCTGTCTCGATCTCGTAAATCTTCGCCCGGACGTGGCGAGCGAGATGGACGGTCTTCTCTAAGCTGGGGTAGAGGTCGGTATACTGTCCGGTGTCCCAGACGTGCGACAGGTTCGGGTGGTTCACCTCGGCGATCATCCGGAGGACGTCGTCCCCGACCTGCGTCAATCCGTGGTGGTTGTGGTTCTGGAGGGCGACGGTGACCCCGCGAACAGCCGCGTAGGCGGACATCTCGCGGAGGGAGCGCACCGTCCGCGTCCACGCCGCCTGCGGGTCGTCCCCTTCCGGCGTCCAGCCCGCGAACAGCCGCACGACCGACGCGCCTAAGATGAGCGCCGCGTCGATCCACCGCTTCGTCATCTCAAGCTGATGCATCACCTGCGTGTCAGGCAGTCCGTAGTTGTTGCTGACGCACAGACAGGCGACCGGCAGGCCGCAGTCCAGGCAGTGCCGTTTGAGATGTTTCAATGTCTCCGGGTTCTGCGACGGGATGTGATTGGCGTGAAGGTCGATCCCGTCGAGTTTGTGGGTGTAACACCAGTCGATAAATGAGTCGAGCGTCATCGTGCCCGCACTGATGGGACGGCTGAAACTCAGGGACATGCAGGCCAGTTTCATCATCATCGTTCTCCTTTTCGCCTTAATATTGCGGTGACCAGCACGACCGCCAACGCGATCTTGATCCCATCAAACGGGAGAAAGGGAATCAGACCCAGCTTGAACACCGTGCCCCATGATGCGGCCAGTCCGGCGATGAACCGCAAGTACACGTAGAGATACAGCAGTCCCAGCGTATCCAGCGCGGCCAGTCCAGCGAGCATCGCTAAGACGAGCCGCAGGGGGGTTATCGAGGGGCGACGCTCGAGACACCAGCCGGTCACGAACGCGGCGGCGATGAACCCCACCAGATAGCCGAACGTCGGGGACAGCACCATCCCGGGGCCGCTCTGGCCGCCCGCGAAGACTGGGACGCCGATCAGTCCCATGCTCACGTAGACCGCCTGACTGAGCGCCCCCCACCGGCTGCCCAAGAGCGCGCCCGACACCAGGACGACCCCGCTCTGCATCGTGACCGGGACGACCCCGATCGGGATGACCAGATACGCGCTGACCGCCGTGAGCGCCGCTATCAACGCGGCGGTGGTCATGCGAGCGAGAGGGGACACGGACAGTCCTGTTCCTGTGATCATGGTGAGGTGTGAAAATAGTCGTCCAGCGGGGAATCGTCAATAGGCTTTTCACCCTTTTCGCCTTTTCGTCCTTCTTTCATCCCAACAGGTGCTGGAGTGCCCCTTCAAGCTCAGGATAACGAAACGTGTATCCGATACTCAGTAGTTGGGCAGGTTCCACGCGAGTGCTGGCTAAGAGCAGGTCGTTGGCCATCTCGCCGAACGCCAGACGGGCCGCGACGGCGGGCAGGGGAAACAGCGTCGGACGGCCGAGGACGCGTCCCAACGTGTTGGTGAATTCCAGGTTCGTCACCGGGTTGGGCGCGACGGCGTTGACAGGCCCGGTGAGGGACTCCGTCGTGAGAGCATAATGAAAGACTCCGATGAGATCATCGATGGCGATCCAGCTCATGTACTGCCGCCCGCTGCCGATCCTGCCCCCGACGCCCATCCGGAACGGGGGGAGCATCTTGGCCAGCGCCCCGCCTGCCGGACTGAGGACGACCCCGATCCGGAGATGGACGACGCGAAGACCCTGCTGAACCGCCGGCGCGGCTGCCGCCTCCCACTCACGGCACACCTCGGCCAAGAACCCCGACCCCGGCGGGCTGTCCTCGCGGAGCACGTCATCCCCGCGATCCCCGTAGTAGCCGATGGCCGACGCGCACACGACGACGTTGGGCGGCTGCGCGAGCCGCGCCAGCGACTCGCTGAGGAGTCGGGTGCCGTTGACCCGGCTGTCGCGGATTCTTGCTTTTTTCTCCGCCGTCCATCGTTCGGCGATCGTCTCCCCGGCGAGGTGTACGACCGCGTCCATCCCTTCCAGTCCGGGCATCTCGATGCTGCCGTCCTGAGGATTCCAGAAGACTTCCCCCATCCCCGGCCTGGGCTTCGACCGGACGAGACGGGTGATCTGGTGCTCGCCAGTGGTGAATGAAGAGATCAACGCCGAGCCGATGAGCCCGGTCGACCCTGTGATGAGGATGTTCATCGGGACACCTCCTGTGTGCAGATGGTTCATCCACGATGATGATGAATGTTGATATCATACGTATCCTGGAGATTCTGTCAAGTCCCCGGTTATCCCCCCCTTGACGATCCCGCCAAAATGTGTATACTTCCTCGATGAGTTAATGGCACGGCTGTAGGGGCGCAGCATGCTGCGCCCCTACAAAACCCCTACCAAAGATGACCCATTTTGATCGTCAAATCTCATTGAGGATTCTTAAGGAGACATCCATGCGCATCGCGCTGGCACAATTCACGGCGGAATCGACTCGACAAGACAGTGTCGAGAAGGCATTCGGGATGATGGAGCAGGCCGCCCAGGATGGGGCAGACGTCATCTGTTTCCCGGAAATGGCGTTCGATGTTTTCTTCCCACAGTTCCGGGCGGACCGGCAGTACTTCGCCTTAGCGGAGCCCATCCCCGGTCCGTTGGTCGAACAATTCCAGGCCAAGGCCCGCGCGCTGGGACTCGTCACCGTCATCAACCTGTTCGAGCGGGCCGCGCCGGGAGAATACTACGACTGCTCTCCGGTGATCGACGCGGACGGCCGGTTGCTCGGCAAGAGCCGGATGATGCACATCGCGGAGTTGCCTCGGTACAACGAAAAATATTACTACTGGGAAGGGAACACCGGATACCCCGTCTCTCTTACGCGGGCGGGGCGGATCGGCATCGCCATCTGCTACGACCGGCACTACCCGGAGCACGTCCGGGCGCTGGCCCTCCAGGGCGCGCAGGTGATGCTCGTCCCGACCGCCACCTCCCTCCCGGAGCTGGGCGCGATCTGGGAGCTGGAGATGCAGGCCGCCGCTGTGGCGAATCAGATGTTCATCGGAGTGGCTAACCGAATAGGACGCGAAGGCGACCTCACCTTCTTCGGCAGCAGCTTTGCGGTCAACCCGAAAGGCGAGGTCATCGGCCGGGCGTCGAACGACCGGGAAGAAATCCTCTGCGTCGATTGCGACCTGCGTCTGATCGAGGAGATGCGCCAGCGTCTCCCGTTCCTCCGCGACCGCCGGCCGGAGACGTACGGGATGCTGTGCGAAGGTAAATCCCTGAGTCGGTGATGCAGAAGGTCTTTGTTGACGCAAGAGGCCCGTCTCAGTATATTTTGCCCAATCGAAAGAACGATGGATTCCCACTTGTACGGGCATGACACCAGATTTTTCTCGTCACTCGTCACTTGTCACTCGTCACTGGTTTACCGACCACTTTCACCCATGCCCCTCCCTCTCCTCAAACCCCACGCCCTGCGGCCCGGTGACACGATCGGGGTGATCGCCCCGGCCAGCCGGCCGACGCATCCGAGCAGCGTGAAGAACGGCGTCCGCGCTCTGGAACGGATGGGGTTCACGGTCAAGCTCGGCCGGCACGTGATGCACCGCCATGGCTACTTAGCCGGGACGGATGAGGAACGATTGGCCGACCTGGAAGGGATGTTCATTGATGGCGACATCGCCGGCATCATCTGCGTCCGCGGTGGGTACGGCTCCGCCAGACTGCTGTCCCGTCTCGACTTCGATCTCATCCGCAGCCACCCGAAGGTGTTCGTCGGGTACAGCGATATCACCTCCCTCCAAGTCGCGTTCCTGCAACAGGCCGGACTGGTGACCTTCTGGGGTCCGATGGTCGCGTCCGAGATCGGGACGAACCTGGACGATTACACCCGGGACAGCCTGCTCCGGGCGATCTCCCGGACCGAACCAGTCGGAGAGATTCACAACCCGCCCGGAACCCCGCCCATCCAGACGATCACCGGCGGGATCGCGCGCGGACGGCTGATCGGGGGGAATCTCACGCTCATCACGGCCACACTCGGGACGCCGTTTGAAATCGACACAGACGGCGCGATCCTCTTCTTCGAGGACGTCGGAGAAGAGCCCTACCGCATCGACCGGATGCTCACCCAGCTCCTGTTAGCCGGGAAGCTCGACCGGGTCGCCGGGGTCGTGATCGGGGAGTGCGCCGGCTGTGAGAGCCGGGAGTTCCAGCCTGCCTTTCCCTACGGCAATTTCAGCATCGAAGAAGTCTTCGACGACCTGATCGGCCGTCTCCGCGTCCCGGCCATCTACGGACTGTGCATCGGACACGGGAGGTACAAAGCGACCCTTCCGGTCGGCGTGCAGGCCACCTTAGACGCGGACCGGAGCGTGCTGAGCGTGGATGAAGCGGGAGTCACGGAATAGAAACACGTGAGAACGTATGGATCGCATCGGAATCATCGACTTAGGGTCGAACTCCGCGCGGCTGATGATCGCGCAGTACACGCCGGGACTCGCGTTCAAGGTGACCGATGAGGTCAGCCGCCGGGTCCGTCTGAGCGAGGGCATGGCCACTGAGAACGTCCTGCACCCGGCCGCCATCGACCGGGCGCTCGACACGTTGCAGGTCTTCCAGGCGTTCTGCCACGCCCAGGGCATTACCCGGATCGTCCCGGTGGCGACGGCCGCCGTCCGCGACGCCGCCAACGGAGAAGAGTTCCTGGCGCGGGTGCGCGCAGAGACCGGGCTGGAGTTTCGCGTGCTTACCGGCGAAGAGGAGGCGTACTGGGGAACGGTGGGCGTGGTCAACAGCCTGGGACTCCGCGATGGGTTTGTCATCGACATCGGCGGGGGCAGCGTGGAAATCAGCCAGGTGCAGCGGGGTGATTTCAAACGGGGCATCACCACACCGTTAGGGGCCGTCCGGCTCACCGAAACCTATGTGCACAGCGACCCGGTTAAATCGTCAGAGGTCAAACGCTTGATCGACCACATCGCCGCCGCGTTCGAGGCGCTGACATGGATGACGCTGGAGTCCGGCGAACAGTTCGCGGGCATCGGCGGCACGATCCGCGCGCTCGTCCGGATCGACCGAGGGATGTCCGGGTATCCGCTCGGACTGGTTCACGGGTATGAACTCAAACTGAGCCGGCTGGACAGGCTGATCGACCGGCTCCTGTCCCTGCCGGTACACGAACGCGCCCGCAAGGTCCCCGGCCTGATGGCCGATCGGACGGACATCATCCTGGCGGGGACGATGGTCGTGGCGGGTGCGCTGCGCCGGGCCGGGGCCGACCGGCTGGTGGTGTGCGGTCAGGGCCTGCGGGAGGGATTGCTCTACCGGGAGTTGCTCAAACCGGCCGACCCGCCCCTGATCCGGAACCTCCGCGAATTCAGCATCCTCAACATCGCCCGGCTGTACGGCTACGAACAGGCCCATACGAAACACGTCGCCGCGCTGGTGCTGTCGTTGTTCGATCAACTCGCCCCGGTGCACGGCTACGGTGCGCTGGAACGGGAGTACCTATGGGCCGCCGCGCAGTTGCACGACATCGGCACGGTCATCGACTACTACGACCATCACAAGCACTCGGCGTACATCATCCTCAATGCCGGGCTGCCGGGCTATTCCCACCGGGAGACCGTGTTGATCGCTCAATTGTGTCTCTACCATCGCAAAGGCAAGCCTAACCCGGAGCCGTACAGCCGTCTGCTCAAGGACGGGGATGTGAAACGCATCAACCGATTAGCCGCCCTCCTCCGGCTGGCCGAGTATCTCGACCGGAGCCGGGCGCAGACGGTGACCGATCTCCACGTGACGGCCACCGGGAAACAGGTCCGGCTGCGGGTAAACGCCCGCACCTCCGCTGAGGCCCGCGTGGAAGTGTGGGAGGCTCAGCGCAACGCTGAGTTGTTCGAAGAGGCGTTTGGGTGCAAACTGGAGATCGAACAGGCATGAACAGCCCTCTACAGAAAGGATCACGATGGACCGGATCGGAGTTGGCCTGATCGGCTGCGGGGTCATGGGGTCGGATTTGTCGAGAAAATGCGCTCAACTGGCGAGTGAAGAGTGAAGAAAGGAGTACCTATGAACGTTCAGGACCGCTGGCCGAAGCCGTTCGAGACGATGGTCGTCATGGGCGAGAGCACGGTGCAGGGCGGCCCGTGGCTCGACCGGACGGAGGATCGCTGGACAGACGTGCTCGTCCGGCTGATCAACGCCTGCCAGGAGAAACCGGTGACGTACCACAACAAGGGAATCGGGGCGAACGCCATTTCTCCGCGCAGCCCGGGTTACGCCAATTCCGCCAAGCCGAGCGCGCTCGAGCGGTACCGTGACGACGTCATCGCCCTCAAGCCCGACCTGTTCATCCTGTGTTACGGGCTGAACGACATGCGGGCGGGGATGAACGTCGAAGAATTCCGGTCGGACATGCAGACGATCATCCGGGATGTCCAGGAGGACTGCTGTCCGTTGACTGTGTTGACGACCATCTACCACATGACCGGCTTCCGCAGCTTTCCCCCGTACGACAAGGGAGGGATTCGGCAGACACAGGTGTACAACGAAGTCATCAGACAATTAGCGGAGGATCACGGCTGCCTGTTAGCCGATGTGTGGGACGCACAGGGGCTGGCGGACTGGCTGATCAACCCGGACGGCGTCCATGCGAACGTCGTCGGCAACCTCATCATCGCGCACCGAGTGTTCGAGACGCTCGCCCGGTACTGCAGCGGGCTGACAGTCACGGCGCACGCGCACGATGCGGAGACGGCGTGGGGCAAAGGGGTGATCCCGCGCCGCGCGGCATGGGGCGACCCGTACACGACGGCGTGGGGAGCGTGAGCGTTCACAGAAAGCCTTGATGTGTTGTTATTCCCGCGCAAGGAGGATGGTGTGGAATTGACCCAGCAACAACAGCTCCAGAAGCAATTTTTTGAGGATTTCGGGTATCTCTTCATCCCCGGCCTGCTGAAGGATGAGATCGACTGGATCACCGAAGAATTTGAAGCAGTCTTCCGGGAGAGCGGGATCGTCCACGACGGGACGAAGCGTTCCGGCTTCGGCCCGTTCATCGAGCGGAGTGAGCGTCTCTGCACGATCATCGACCATCCCGGCATGGTCAACATGCTCACCGCCATCCTGGGCGAGGATTTCAACTACATGGGGAGCGCGGGCGAGCTGTACGTCGGTGACGGCCTCTGGCACCCCGACGGAGTGTTCAAGGTCGTGAAGTACGTGAAAGTTGCGCTCTACCTTGATCCGCTCACGCGCGAGAGCGGTGCCTTGCGCCTCGTCCCCGGTTCGCATCTACGAGGATATGAAGGCAACCAGGACACGATGGAACGGTGGGGGATCGGGCCGCATGATGTCCCATGCGTCGCACCGGACAACCAGCCCGGGGACGTGGCCGCCTTCAACCTGAACACTTTGCACAACTCCCTCAACGGCGGCAATCGACGACGGATGCTGAACTTCGGCTGCAGCGAACACTGCGAGACGGAGGAACAACTTCAGGACCTGAAATGCCGGCTGCCGCTGTCCCTGGATCGCCTGTTCTCAGACGTGATGCTGCGGACGGCCTCGCCGGAGCGGATGCGCCATCTGCGGCAATCGTTGGAGATCGTTGCCCAACGCCCGTTATCGCAGCAATGATGCCTATGCAACCACGCGGCGTCGATCAGAACTTCACCTCATACGGGGATGCCGGGTTCAGCCGATACCTGCGCCGGGCGTTCTTAGCGTCGACTGGGTTTGACGGGACCGACCTCGACCGCCCGGTCGTGGGGATCGCGGATACGTCATCCGATTACACGACCTGCCATCGAGACATGCCCGCCCTCATCCAGGCGGTGAAACGGGGGGTGCTCCAGGCGGGCGGCCTGCCTCTGGCCTTCCCGACCATCTCGCTCGCCGAGATTCTGCTCTCCCCGACGTCGATGCTCTACCGCAACCTGTTAGCGATGGAGACGGAGGAGATGCTGCACGCCCAGCCGATGGACGCGGTCGTCCTCGTCGGCGGGTGCGATAAGACCGTCCCGGCGCAACTCATGGCGGCCGCGTCCGCCAACCTTCCCGCCATCTCCGTCGTCACCGGCCCGATGCTGACCGGGAGCTGGCGCGGGGAACGGATCGGCGCGTGTACGGATTGTCGTCGCTACTGGCTGTTGCATCGCGCGGGCGACGTGGACGACCGCCAAATCGCGGAGGTGCAGCAGTCGCTGTGCCCGACCGGGGGCACGTGTATGGTCATGGGCACGGCGTCCACGATGGCTTGCCTGACGGAAGGGTTAGGGTTGATGCTCCCCGGCGGGGCCACCCCGCCGTCCGGGTCGGGCGACCGGCTGCGGCAGGCGGTCGAGTCCGGCCGGTGCGCGGTTGAACTGGCCACCCGCCAACTCCAGCCCCGGACGATCGTGCAGCGGGCGGCGCTGCTCAACGCCCTCACCGTGCTGATGGCGCTGAGTGGCTCCACAAACGGCATCATCCACCTCATCGCCATCGCGCGACGGGCGGGGGTGACGCTCACTCTTGAGGATGTGCATGAGGTCTCCCAGCGGGTGCCGCTCCTGGTCGACTGTAAACCGGCTGGCTGTGGGTACATGGAAGACTTCCACCGCGCGGGCGGAGTCCCCGTCCTGCTCAAGGCGCTGCACCCACTGCTCGACCTGTCGGTCATGACCGTCACCGGCCGTACCCTGGGCGAAGTCCTCCACGACGTCCCGCCGCCCGGCGGCTGGCAGCAGACGATCAGGACGCTCGATAGTCCGTTCGGGCCGCCCGGCTCGTTGGTCGTCTTGCGGGGCTCCCTGGCGCCGGACGGCGCGGTCATCAAACGTGCGGCGGCCACGCCCGGCCTCCTGCAGCATCGAGGCCCGGCGGTCGTCTTCGAGTCGCCTGAGGACGTGGCGGCGCGGATCGACGATCCTGACGTGACGATCACCCCTGACCACATCTTAGTGCTGCGGAACGCCGGGCCGGTCGGCGCGGGGATGCCCGAGGCAGGATCGTTCCCCATCCCACGGCGGCTGGCCTCGGCTGGGGTGCGGGACATGGTGCGGGTGTCCGATGCCCGGATGAGCGGCACGGCATACGGGACGGTGGTGTTGCACTGCTCGCCTGAAGCCGCCACGGGCGGGCCGCTGGCGTTCGTGCGCGACGGTGACCTGATTGAGCTGAACGTGGCGGAGCGCCGGATCGACCTGCTCGTGGACGACACGGAACTGGCCCGCCGCCGGGCGCAGTTCGTCCCGCCTCCCCTTCCCGAACGCGGCTGGCGGCGGCTCTACGCGCAGCATGTGCTCCCCGCCCATCTCGGAGCGGACCTGGATTTCCTCTCATCAGCCCTACCATGATCCATTCACAGGAGGAACCTATGAAGACGATCAACCGCAGAGAATTTCTCGCTATAAACCTGACGACCTCCCTCGGCCTTGCGATGGGCTGGCCTGCGCTGACGGCCTCTGCCGAGACGGTCAGCGGGCAGCAGGACGCCAAGCCGGCGGCGAAGGAAGTCAAGACCGGCGGCGTTCGGATGGTGACGGTGGACGGCAAGTATAAAGTCTGGACGAAGGGCGTGGGGTCGGGGCCGATCAAGATGCTCACCCTGCACGGCGGGCCTGGGGCGACCCACGAGTATTTCGAGTGTTTCGAGGATTTCTTGCCGCAGCAAGGAATCCAATTTTTTTACTACGACCAGCTCGGTTCAGCATACTCCGATCAGCCGGATGACCTCAGCTTATGGACGGTCGAACGGTTCCGAGAAGAGGTCGAACAGGTCAGGGCTGGGCTGGGGCTGGAGAATTTCTATCTGTACGGACAGTCCTGGGGCGGCATGTTAGCCATCGAGTACGCGCTGAAGTATCAATCCCATCTCAAAGGTCTGATCATCTCCAACATGACGGCCAGCATCCCGTCCTATGTCGAGTATATCAATG
>JACQVL010000311.1 GCA_016209865.1 Candidatus Latescibacterota bacterium
ACCGACCCCTACATCACACAGTTCGTCAACTGGGAGATAGGAGGACTGCTCGATGGAAGCGAAAAAAACGGTTACCTGGAAAGACTTGAAGGTCGGGTTGCTGGCCGCCAGTAGCCTGGTCATCGTGACGATCACCATCCTGCTGATGGGTGGGGGGAAAATCGAGTTGTTTAAAGACAAAATCCCCTACAGGACGTTCTTCCCCGACGCGAACGGCCTGAAGGCCGGGTCGGAGGTATGGCTGGCGGGCGTAGAGATCGGTCAGGTCAAATTCGTCCGGTTCTCCGACACACGGGGCCGCAACGCGATCGAGGTCGTCCTTGAAGTGGATGTGACGGCCCGGAACCGCATCCGGACGGACTCCGTCGCCAGTCTCCGCACGATCGGGCTGCTCGGCGACAAGTACGTGGAACTGACGCCAGGAACCCTGGACGTGCCCACCATCCCGCCGGGCGGCATCATCAAAGGACTGTCGCTCAGCCCGTTCGACGAGTTGATCGGGGTGGGCAAGAACACCGCGCAGGGGTTTAACGACCTGATGGTGCAGCTCCAGCAACTCGCCACGAACGCCACCCAGGGGGAAGGCTCGATCGGGAAGCTCATCCAGGACCCGGAACTCTACCGGAACCTCAACACGTCCGCCCAGCAGACGTCGAAGCTGATCGAGACGGCCCAGAGCGGGCCGGGGACGATGGGACAGTTGATGTCCAACCCTGCCCTCTACGATAACCTGATGACGTCGTCATCGACGCTGCGGGAAACAGTCACCGCGGGCCGGAGGACGGTCGCGTCGACGGATTCGCTCATCCGGGAACTCCGGCGGGCCGAAGGGACGATCGGGAAGCTGGCCACCGACCCGGCGCTGTACAACCAGATGGAAACGACCTTGCTGCGCCTGGATGGACTCCTCAGAAAGATGGAGCGCGGCGAGGGCACGGTCGGCCGACTGACCCAGAAAGACGCGATCGCTCAAGAAGCCGAAGGACTGTTGATCGACCTCCGTTCGCTCGTCAATGACATCAAGCAGAACCCCAAACGGTATATTAAGGTGAGTGTGTTTTAAAGGCAGTGACGAGTGACAAGTGACGAGTAAAAAATAAAAGAAGGCTCAGGTTGAGGTTTAGGTTGAGGAATGACCAAAAGTTTTGAACCTCAGCCTTAATCTCAACCTTCTGTTTACTCGTCATTTGTCACTCGTCACTCGTCACTCGTCACTACTTAGAGGAGTCCTATGTCCCATCGCCCTATCGTTCCCCAAGACCTCTTCCGCCTCCGGTTCGTCTCCGACCCGCAGATGAGCCCGGACGGGCGGATGATCGCGTTCGTCGTCAAAGCGGCGAATGAGGAGAAGAACAAATATTATTCCCATCTTTGGGTCGTTCCGGCTGACGGGGAAGACGTGCGCCCGTTTACGACGGGAGAGCAGCAAGACTCGTCCCCGCGCTGGTCGCCCGACGGCCGGCAGATCGTGTTCATCTCGGACCGGAAGAAGCCCGGTCTGCAGCTCTTCCGCATCCGGCTGGACGGCGGAGAGGCGCAGCCCCTGACCGCCCTCGACGAAGGGACGATCTCCGACCCGGTCTGGTCGCCCGACGGGTCGCGGGTTGTGTTCGTCTACCGGCCGGCGCCGGAGGGCTTCCGGAAGAACGATGAAGAGGAACGCAAGGAGTCCGGCAAATCGACCCCGCCCCGCCTGATCACCCGTCTGCGGCACCGGGAGGAAGGAGTCGGGTACTTCGGGCCTGAACGGACGCACCTCTGGGTGGTGACCGTGGCGGACGGGACGGCGACGCCGATCACCTCTGGCTCTTACGATGACCGGGCTCCCTGCTGGTCGCCGGATGGGCAGCTCATCGCGTTCGTCTCCAACCGCTCGGAGGACGCCGACCGGCGACCGAATGCCGAGGACATCTACCTGGTGTCTGCGCACGGTGGGCACGTCCGGAAACTCCACGCGCCGCAGGGGCCGAAGGCCAGCCTCGCCTGGTCGCCCGATGGACGGCTGATCGCGTACATCGGCCACGATCGTCCGGATGAGGTCTGGGGCGTCAGCAACGCGCACGTCTGGGTCGCTCCGGTGGCCGGGGGAGACGCGGCCGACCTCACCGCCGACCTCGACCGGCCGGTGGGCGACACCATCCTGAGCGACACGGTCGCGTTCGGCGGCGGCTGGCCGGGCCCGGTCTGGACGGACGACAGCCAGTCTCTCTCGTTCATCGTGAGCGATCAAGGGAGCGTCCATCTGTACACAGCGTCGCTCGACGGCGGCGCTACGACCCCGCGCACGGCCGGCCCGATCGAGGTCGCCGCGGTCACCGGCGACCGGACGGGCCGCCGGCTGGCGCTGCTCATCGGGAACGCGACCGAGCCGGTCGAGGTACACACCCTGTCTCTCGATGGACAGCCCGCCGCGCCCGTCCGCCTGACCGACCTGCACCGGGCGTTCCTGGACGAGGTGCATGTCGCCGCTCCCGAAGAAGTTTGGTTTACGGCTGACGATGGCGTTCGAGTCCAGGGATGGCTGCTCGTCCCGCCCGAGTTCGACCCGGCGCGCTCGTACCCGCTCATCCTCGAAATCCACGGCGGGCCGCACTCGCAGTACGGCCAGGCGTTCTTCCATGAATTCCAGGTGCTGGCCGGACGCGGCTACTTCGTCTTCTACACCAACCCGCGCGGGAGTAAGGGCTACGGAGAAATGTTCACAGGGGCGATTCGGGGGCACTGGGGCGAGCGGGATTATCAGGACTTGATGAAGGGGATGGATGATCTCCTCGCCACGCGCCCGTACATCGACACGACGCGTCTGGGGGTGACGGGCGGGAGCTATGGCGGGTTCATGACCAACTGGATCGTCGGCCACACCGGGCGATTCCGGGCCGCCGTCACCCAGCGGAGCGTCGTTAACCTCCACAGCATGGCCGGGACGTGCGATTTTCCGCTCCTGCAGGACAAGGAATACTTCGACGCCAACGCCTGGGACGCGCCGGGTGAGTTCTTGCGGCAGTCCCCGCTCACGTATGCGGCTCACATCCGGACACCGCTGCTCATCCTCCACAGCGAGGGGGACCTCCGGTGCCCGATCGAACAGGCGGAGCAACTGTTCACCGCGCTGTCCGTGCTTAAGCGGGAGGTGACGTTCGTCCGGTACCCGCGCGAGGCGAACCACGGCCTGTCCCGCTCCGGCCCGCCCGACCTACGGCTCGACCGGCTGGAGCGGATCGTGGGATGGATGGAGCAGTATTTGAAGAGTTGATGACACCTCAATAGGGAGGCAATGACGATGCAATACCGCTTACTCGGCAAGACCGGCCTTGAGGTCTCCACGATCAGCATGGGGTGTTGGGGCATCGGCGGCCAGTGGGGGCCGGTGGAGGAATCGCAAGCCCTTCAGACCATCCGGCGCGCGGTCGAAGTGGGGATCACGCTGTTCGACACGGCGGACGCGTACGGAATGGAACCGGGGTACAGTGAGGAGGTCGTCGGCAAAGCGCTTCACGAAATCCGCGGTCGCGTGCTGATCGCCACGAAGGTCGGCAACTTCGCCCGCCGGTTCGGCCATCCGCTCCCGTACACTACCCCTCACCATATCTACCTCTGCTGTGACGCCAGCCTCTACCGGCTGCGCCGGGATGTCATCGACCTGTACCAGTGCCACATCGGCGGCCTGGAAGACCCGACCCTGTTCCTGGAGGCGTTCGAGCGGCTGAAGGAGCGCGGGAAAATCCGGGCGTACGGCATCTCCACGAACGACCTCGACGCCCTCCGCCGGTTCAACCAGCAGGACACCTGCGGAGCCTGTCAGCTCGACTACAGCCTGCTCAACCGGACTCCGGAGCAGGACATCCTCCCGTACTGCCAGGAGCAGAACATCGGGACGCTCATCCGAGGGCCGCTCGGCATGGGCGTGTTGACTGGGAAATTCACCCCTCAGACGGTGTTCACGGATGAAGTCCGGCAGGGCTGGAACGACGGGGAAGGCCGGGAGCGATTCCTCAAGCGTCTCTCCTACGCGGAGCGGGTGCGGTTCGTCGAGCGGCCGGGACGGACGCTCGCCCAGGCGGCGCTTCAGTTCGTCCTCGCCCATCCGGCGGTCTCCTGCGCGATCCCCGGCGCGAAGAGCCCGGAGCAGGCAGAAGCCAACGCGAAGGCAGCAGACGGCTCGTTCACGGCGGAGGAGATGGAGCGGATCAATCGAACCGGGACAATGTAAGGACGAAGGACGAACAGTGAGTCAATCATCGCAGCAGACGACCGACGCCGTCCGGGCGGCGGTGACGAAACATCCCCGGCTGTACGAGGACAACCGGTACGTCTACCCGGTCCTCTCCCGCCGGTCGAAGGGGATTTCGGTCGGGATCAACCTCAACCCGGACAAGGTGTGCAACTTCGATTGCATCTACTGTCAGGTGGATCGAACCGTCCCGCCGGTCTACCGCAAGGTCAACCTCGACATCCTCGAGCGCGAGCTCCGGCAGTTGCTCGCGTGGGTGGACGACGGTACGCTGTTCCGCCGCCCACCGTTCACGAACATCCCCGACCGGCTGAAGCGCGTGAACGACATCGCGTTCTCCGGGGACGGGGAGCCGACGTCGTACCCGCGTTTTCTGGAGGTCGTCGAACTGGCCGGCCGCGTCCGCGACGAATTCGAGCTGAGCGACGTGAAGCTGATCGTCATCACGAACTGCACGCTGTTCCACCGGCCCCACGTCAAACGGGCGCTCGCGTTCCTCGACCAGCACAACGGGGAAATCTGGGCGAAGTTAGACGCGGGCACAGCGGCGTACTACCATCTGATCGACCGCACGCGCATCCCGTTCGACCGGGTCGTCCGGAACATCGTCGATGCGGCAAAGGCGCGCCCGGTCGTCATCCAGAGCCTGTTCATGCGGGTGCACGGCGAGCCGCCATCCCATGCTGAGATTGAGGCGTACTGCGGCATCTTGAACGACGTGCTGACATCTGGCGGTGGGCTGAAGCTCATCCAGCTCTATACGATCGCCCGCCGGCCGACAGAGCCGTACGTGACCCCGTTGAGCGATGCCGAGATGGATGCGTTAGGCGAGCAGGTCGGGCAGGCGGTCGATGCGCCGGTGGAGGTATATTATGGGGTGAGCGGGTAAGTAAAGGGGAAAGGATGAAAACCTATATCTTCGAGGCTTCAATAGAGCAGGAAGAAGACGGTCGGTGGAGCGCCTGGATCGAGGCGCTCCCAGGGTGTGCGACATGGGGATACACCAAAGAGGAGGCACTCGAAGCCCTCCGGGAGGCAACCCAGGCCTACATCGAGGTTCTGCTGGAAAAAGGACATCGGATTCCTCATACCAAAGGCGTTAAGATCCTCGACGTTCCCGCGGTCACGGTGATGGTATGATTGATCGGGAAAACCTGGTCCATCACCTCCGCAACACGCCGGTACGGAAACTCATCAATAGATACTCACTTCTCTTTCTCCACATCCATCACCCACAGGTCGCCAATTTCTTCCTCCCATGTGAAGTAGAGATAATGGCCATCCGTGGCAAGGGCATACCCTAAACTGCCAGTCTTGCCCACTAAATCCGTCATCGGCTGCTCAATACGGCCTTCGAGCGAGACCATCCAGAGATTTCTTCTTCGCTCTCCGGCTCCGATGAAATAGACTGTCTTCCCATCGGGCGACCATCGTGAATACAATATGGAACCTTCCGTCAACTGTTCTGGATCGCCTCCCATCGCCGACACCCGCCACAGACAACCCTCTCTTGTTCTAGCTGAGCGGAAGGCGAGCCATTTCCCATCCGGCGACCACTGGGGGAAAAGATCATCCGTGGGATGCACTGTTATTCCCCGTGTTTCACCACCATCCGACGGAATGACCCGGATATCAAAGTTCCCACTCTGGATTGAATGAAACACGATCTGCCTTCCATCCGGAGACCAGTCAGGGGCGCCCTCATACGCCTCATGCTGCGTGATCGGTCGTGCTCGCCTACCATCCGCCAACATCACCCACAGATCGTAGTTCCCGTTCCGATTCGAGTTAAAAACAATCTTCTGTCCATCCGGAGACCAAGACGACATCCAGTCCGACGCGGGATCTGTTGTGAGCTGCTGAGGTTTTCTGTCGTTGACCGGCATCACCCACAGGTCCTGGTTTCCGCTTCGATCCCAACTGAAGAGCAAGCGACGTCCATCCGGTGACACATCCACAAACTCGATGAACGCCTCCTCAAATGTCAATTGTTCAGCATCTTCCCACGTCGCCGTGCGACCTTTAAAAATCGGGATGCGCCACAGATTCGATACTTTCCGACCTTTTGAATACGCCAGCTTTGTACCATCTCGCGAAAAGATCGCGGACCGGATGCCAATTCCTGTCGTCACCGACTGGGGCTGTCCTACCGGTTTACCATCATTCCCGATTCTCTGCTGCCAGAGGTCCATGCTCCCTCCACGATTCGAGACGAAGTAGAGGTATCGTCCATTGTTCGACCAGGTCGGGCTTCGGTCATTAAATCGCCCATCTGTCACAGGAAAACCCTTCCCATCCGCGGCTCGCATCACCCATATTTGCGCAGCCTGCACTAAGGTCCCCACAGTTTCTACATAGGTAAAGTAGCGTCCATCTGGACTCCAATTCAGGTCGAATCGGCTGGTTCCTCGTCCCGGGAGCAGTAACCTTTGGGATTGACCGGTACGAAGGGACAGAATTTCGACAAATAATCCGGTGGTATCGCGGACCACACAGGCTAGCTTCTCCCCATCTCCCGACCACTGTGGAGGATTTTTGCCCCCACCCGTTATCACTCCAGGTATCATTTTACGCGGACTTCCCCCTAATGCCGATACGACATAGTACCCTCCATCATCCCGATCCGACCAAAACGCAATCTCACGTCCATCGGGTGACCAGCTGGGCAAGACGTCAGTTCCTGTGTAATCCGCCGTCAAGTTCAAAGCTGATCCACCACCTACCTGTGTCACCCAGATGTCCACGTTCCCACTCTGATCCGACTGGTACGCCAGTCGCCCTCCGTCTGACGACCAGGTGGGCGCGTCTTCTACCCCGATGGTTGCAGTGAGCTGGGTGGGACGAGTCAGACGAGGCACCGTCTCGCCCGGTCGCAAGAACAGATATCCGAAGATCGCCGCCACGATCACGAACGCCGCTACTCCCGCGAGAAGCCAGCTCTTAGACCACCACGTCGCCCGCACCGGCGACTGGCCCGGACGCGCCGGCATCGTCACCGTGCTCTTCTCGCTGTCCTCCGATTCCCGCTGCACCCGCCGCACTTCTGAGAGCAGATCGGCCACGGTCTGGTAGCGGTCGTCCGTCCTCTTCGCCAGCGCCCGCGCCACGATCCGTTCCAGCACCAGCGGCACCCCGGTCCGCAGGCCCGACATCGGCACCGGGTCGGCGTTGGCGATGGCGGCCAGCAGCGCCTGGTCGTGCTCCCCCCGGAAGGGCAACAGACCGGTGATCATCTCGTACAGCACCACCCCCAAGGCCCAGATGTCCGTCCGGTGATCCACCTCCTCCGCCCGCGCCTGCTCCGGGGACATGTACGCCACCGTCCCTAAGGTCGTCCCGACACGGGTCAGCTTCGGCTGTCCGGCCAATTTCGCCAGCCCGAAGTCGACAATCTTCACCAGACGGTCGGTCGTGAACATCACGTTGGCCGGTTTGATGTCTCGGTGAACGATGTGCGCCTCGTGCGCCTTGGCCAGGCCCTGGGCGATCTGGACGGCGATGTCGAGCGCGTCATCGACGGACAGCGGCCCGCGGGCGATCGTCTTCTTCAGCGTCTCGCCCGGATAATAGGCCATGACGATGAACAGGTGGCCGTCGCTCGTCTCGTCGATCTCGTGGATCGTGCAGATGTTGGGGTGATCCAGGGCGGACGCGGCTTTAGCTTCCTGCATGAAGCGTTGCTTGGCGTCAGAGTCGCGGGTCAGCTCCGGGGGGAGAAACTTGAGGGCGACGAAGCGGTCGAGGCGAAGGTCGCGGGCCTTATAGACGATGCCCATGCCGCCCCCGCCGAGGTGTTCAGTGATCCGGTAGTGAGAGATCGTCTGACCGACCATGGCTCGGCTCTCCGGGGAGGCGGCCGCCCCGATCAGAGGCGTGGGAAACAAAACCAAGCCTGGATTCCCGCCTTCGCGGGAATGACAACAGGGAGATCGTGCGTCACGTGAGTGAACGTGAGAGCAGGATACGCCAGGAGGGGGAAGGTTGTCAACCGGAAAATGTACGCGGGGATTCATGGCCCCCATCCCCCGGCCCCTTCCCCCACAAGGGGGGAAGGGAAGACAACCGTTCTCCAGGCTACTCCCCCTTTCTCGCCCCTCGTGGGAGAGAAAGGGGGCCGGGGGGATAGTGAGAGCCAGATCAGTTATTCAGGAAATAATTCACCTTCAACATAAACACATTTGGCCCGTCGTCCTTGAAGCTCCTGCCCAGATTTTGAAACCGGAACGTCGGGTCGTTGGAGAACGCGCTCCGCGACTGCGACCAGACGAGGAACAGGGTGCTGCCCGGCCGGTACTCCCACCGGAAGACCAGGTTGCTCCGGAGGGAGCGAGAGTTGAAATCCGGGTTGAAATCGAGGCCGGAGTAGGGGGTGAACTCATAGGATGAGGGGCGTGCCAGTTCTTTGAAATTCTTGTAATCGCCCACCGCGACGAACGGCTGCAAGTACAGTTGCAAGCTGATGTCCCGCGTGAAGAGCACGTCTGCTCGCGTCGTGAAATCCAGGACTTTACTGTTCAACTCCCCGTACACATAGTGCGTCTGGCCGCCGCTCTGGACGTTCGTCACCCACTGCGCGTTGTCGAAGTTCCAACTGTAATTGGGACGGATTCTGAGCTCGATACGGGCAGATGGCCGGATCGTCAGGCCGGGCCCGATCGAACGATAGCGACTGCCTCCGGCATCGGAGCTCAAATTAGTGAAGATCCAGCCGCTGATCGGTTTGCTGTAGTTGCTTTCGATCTCAGCAAAGAAGCTGACGCCGGCCGGGTTCACGATGGGCGGACCGCCTCGGGTGTCCAGGTCGTCGAGCGACTCGAATCGACGTGTGAGACCACCGCCCATCCACCAGAAACTCTTGAGTTGATGCCAGGTATTGAAGTTCAGCTCATCCTGGAGATGGACTCTGGCATAATTCCAGCTATCCCACTTGTTCACGTTAAACTGATTCCGGAGGAAAGGGCCCCAGGGCCGGGTCTTTTGCATGCCCAGCCACGCAGAAGTATTCATCCGGTTGACCCGCCGGATGAACCCCAGGTCGTTGGCGTTAAACCCTGGTGAGAGGGCATCGAAGTAGACTTCCCCCAGGAGCCAGCCGCCTTGCTTGGAGAATCTGGCCTGGCTCGCATAGCCACGCTGGTATGTAAGATGCCCGACCTGGCTACCGGCTATCTGGCCAGACGCCGCATAGGTGTTGTTGTGCCACTTCAAGTTCCAGTCAACTCCGCCGGTGTAGGCTGATGCCGCATCCTTCCGGTTGACCGCCGTCATCAACAGTCCCACGGTCGAATTGCCGCTCAAGATATCTTGCTGCACCCGCCCGACCCAATAGTTGGTCAACGGCTCGATGCGCGCAGTCTGTCGGACTCCGTTCTGGAGGATCGTCGCATCCTCAGAGGACGTGATGGCATCGAGCATTCCAAACGTCGTCTTGTGGGCGGTCTTCCCCGTAATCTTGGCCGCACTCAAGATCGTCGTATTATCAGGCCGCTCGATAGTAGAGCTTCCCGACGGGGTCGATAAATACCCCGGCCGGCGGCCGATCCGGCGGGAGTAGAAGAGCTGGAACGGGGTGCGGAACGTCTGTCCCCCCTCGACGAAGAACGGCCGCCGCTCTTCGAAGAACGTCTCGAACACCGACAAGTTCAACACCGCCGGGTCCGCATCCACCTGGCCAAAGTCCGGGTTGAACGTGGCGTTGAGGGAGACGTTGGAGGTGATGCCGTAGCGCAGGTCGCCGCCCAGGTTGGAGAAAAACTCCCGGCCCTTCGGATCGGTCACGCTTTTAGGTGCGGGTCGGAACGTCGAGCGAGCAACGGTATACGGGAGCACCTCCAGGGACGTCGGCGGCTTGATCCCCCGGATTCCTTCGAGATGGCCGAATCGGGAGACCCAGCCGTTGTCACTCCGGCGCTTCAGGACCCATTGCGTCCATTCTTGCTTCCGGCTCATATACCGGGTGACTTGAAAGCCCCAGACATAGTCATCCTTGGGGCTAAAGCGAAGGATGTGATACGGGATTTTGTACTCCGCACTCCAGCCGCGCTCGTGGATCGTCGCCCGGGCCTCCCACACTCCGTCCCAGGTCCCGTCTCTCCAGGTATCGTTGTAGAGATAGGAATCCTGCAGTGAGCCTGCAGCATTGATCGCAAACAGGTACCCGGTCTGATGATCGAGGTAGGGATCGAAGTAAACATTCACCAGGTCGGCTTCGGCCCATTGATCCCGTCGGGCCAATCGCGCCGTGATCTTGTCCGGCTCGTGGTCATAGAGCGTAATCCCAACATAGATCGCTTCATCGTCGTAGACAACCTGGACGGTGGTGGACTCCGTCGGTGCGGCTCCTTCGATCGGTTCCACTTGAGTGAATCCACCCGAGACCGGCGCGTGCTGCCAGACCTCGTCGTCCAGCACCCCATCAATTTTCGGGGAGCCGGGGTTGACCCGCGCCGCCGTGATCGTCCGCTCAGGATGGGGTCGCGCGGTTCCCGTTGCCTGAGCCAGAAGCAGGCTGGGCAAGCTCAGGACGGAGAGCGAAATCATCAATAGAAATACTCGGCAAGACACCGTCATCATACAGAAATCCTCCAGGGGAGATCATTCCTCATAGGTATTGAAGATGCACACACTATCATTCGAGATGAGCGACTATCACTAAGACGTAGTATTGTACAAAAAGGTTGTATTCCTCTTCAAAAAAAGCCTGACTTTTCTGTAGCCTCTTTCTCTCTGTACACCTCTACAGACGCTCCGGCAACGGCGACCGTTAACAGGCGCCCCCAACAAAAAGGGGCACGGCACATCAGGCCATGCCCCATCTTCGCGTTGTGATGATGGATTCCCGCTTGCGCGGGAATGACAGGATGAAAACAATGAGGATGAAACCTTACACGTCCACCACGCTGCCGTCCGCGCCCCAGGCGCCTCTCGGGATGCCCGCCGGCCGCGCCGGACTCGCCGTCAGCGCGTCTTCATCCAACTCAACGCCCAGCCCAGGACGGTCGGGCACCTCAAGGTGGCCGTCCCGCACGACCCAGGCCTCTCTGAGCACGCGGTCACGGTAGGGAGCAGAGCGCACGAACTCGAGGATATGGAAGTTGGGGATGGCCATCGCCAGATGTGCGGCGGCAGCGGTCGAGACCGGCCCCTGCGGGCTGTGCGGGGCGACCTGGACGTAATACGCCTCCGCCATCGCGGCGATCTTCTTGCACTCCGTGAGACCACCCGCGTGACAGAGGTCGGGCTGGATGACGTCAACTAACCGCTGTTCGAGCAGGGGGGCGAAATCCCACTTCGAAAACAACCGTTCCCCTGTCGCCAGGTCCATCCGCGGCCCGGCGGCGCGCACGCGGGCCAGCCCTTCGAGGTCGTCCGGCTGGGTCGGCTCCTCTAACCAGAACAATCGGTGCGGCTGGAGCGCCTCCATCAGCCGTACGGCGGTCGACGGCCGGCTGCGACCGTGGTTGTCGATCATGATGTCAACAGCCGGACCGACCGTCTTCCGCAGCCGGGCGACGCGATCCGCGAACGCCCCGATCATCTCCTCCTCCGGCAGCGCTGAATCCCCCGCCCAGGCGCCCGTCTTGACGGCGGTGAA
The DNA here is from genome assembly GCA_016209865.1 of Candidatus Latescibacterota bacterium. Taxonomy (GTDB): domain Bacteria; phylum JAAXHH01; class JAAXHH01; order JAAXHH01; family JACQVL01; genus JACQVL01. Next base: position 11,826 of record JACQVL010000311.1, read on the forward strand.
CCCGTCCGCGATGTCCTGTTGCGCATCGGCCTCTAATTGACTCGGATCATAAATCCCGACATGGGTGTACAGCCGGATGCGCTGCCGGGTCGGGCCGCCCAACAGCCGGTAGACCGGCACGCCCCACGCTTTTCCCCGGATGTCCCACAACGCCTGATCGAGCGCGGCCAACGCTGAATTCAACACGACCCCGCCGCGCCAGAACCCGTGCCGGTAGAGCGCCTGCCAGTGGTGCTCGACCGACAGCGGGTCCTTGTTGATTAACATCTGGCCGACCTCATGGACGCAGGCGCGTACCGTCTCTTCTTTCCCTTCCAGCGTCGCTTCCCCCCATCCGTGGAGACCGTGATCGGTGATGACTTTGACGAACACCCAGTTGCGTGGTTCTCCCCAAGTGATGTATGTCTTGATCTCGCGTACAGTCATTGTGCCACCTCTTTCATCATCAGTTCGACATCGACCGCACGGTTCGTGCGGGAGGCTTCGATCGCCGCGAAGACGACCGCCACGCTTTTCATATTATCATCCAACACCGTATCGGGCGTGCGGCCGCCGTCGAGCCATGTCAGGAACTCGTCGATCAGCCAGGTGTGCCCATCGTACTCCGGCCGGATGAGCGGCACTTCCTCCGTCTTCAGTCCCTTGCCTGCGGTATACTCGTAGATGCGGACGACGCTGTCCCGGCCGATGGCGACCGCCCCGCCCTCGCACTCCGCCCGGTAGTACTCCTGGTGCCAGCTATTCTGAGGACTGGCCGCGACGCAGGAGCCTTCGTAGCAGCCTTTCACCCCGTTCGTCATGTCGAGGACGTACAGGCCGCAGCACTCCCCTTGAAAGCTGCTCCACGGCGTGTTCCATTCCCATCCGGCGATCGTCTTACAGTCGGCCCCGGACAGGTTCCGCAGCATGTCGAAATGATGGACGGCGCCCTCGATCAGGAGGCTATGGGGGATCTCGTGACGGAATGCCCCCCACGCGCCGTAGACCCGGTAGTCGGCCGCGAACCGTCCGACGATGTAGTTGATCCGTCCGAGCCGGCCGTCCCGCAGCACCTGCCGTATCGTCAGCATCCGCGGGGAGTACCGGTAGTTCTGGATGACGAGCATCTTCACCCCCGCCTGCCTGACCGCCCGGTAGATGTCGACGCACGCCTCCCAGGTGTCCGCGATCGGTTTTTCGCTCAGGATGTCCATCTGCTTCTCGACGGCGAGCATGACCGCGTCCTTGTGGACGGCGGGCGGGATGACGATCGTGCAGTAGTCGGCCTCGACCGCGTCGAACGCCGCCCGCATGTCCGTGAACCGCCGATTGGCGGGCAGTCCGAGGAAATCGCCCGCGCTGTTCAGGATATCCTCTTTGATGTCCACCAGCCCGACGATCTCGTTCCGCTGGTCGAATCGTGAGTAAAAATTCCGAATCCATCCGCCGGCCATTCCGCCAGCGCCGATCATCAAACACCGCTTCTTAGTTGCCATGCAGCGACTCCTTAACAGTGGTCAGTGGACGTGCGCAGACGCTGAACTTACACGCAAACGCGCCGGTGATCAGGTCACTTCAGCAGGGTCATCCGCTGCGTATTGGTGAAACCGGCGTTCGTGGTCATGCGGTACAGATACACGCCGCTGGCCACGCCGTGTCCGTTCCGGTTGCGCCCATGCCAGATCATCGTGTAGCGTCCCGGCTGTTTCACTCCATCGACCAGGCGCGCTACTTCTTGTCCGAGTATGTTGTAGACAATGAGCCGCACATGCGCCTGCTGCGGCACCTCGTAGGCAATCGTGGTGTTCGGGTTGAACGGATTCGGTCGGTTGGATTTCAACGCGAAGACGGTGGGCAGCGGCGCAATATGAACGCGGTCGTTCGTGACCGTCGTGGACACGGGATTGGCGCGGACATCGGCGACGACGGCGTGGGAGAGCCTCACCATGCCTTCATTCCGGACGTCGCTTTGCAGAGTAACTGGCAGATAGAACAATGCACCAGCGCCCGGCCGTATACTGCGTCCCTCCGTGCTGTATACCAGTATCCTGAGCGTACCCCCGGTGTTGTCAGACTCGAACGTCATGCCCGCGATCTGGTCCGTGGGTTCCGGCTCTCCGATGTGCAGCGCGGCAGGGTCGTACGCCAACGTAAGCTGGATACCCGCGACCGCGTCGCCGAAGTCGACCTCGACCGGCACCACCTGCTGTTTGTTTTCACGCCCCTGGATTTCACCGAGATAAATCAACGCCGGGGCACCCACACCCGCGACCGCGGGCTTGCCGGGCGGCGGTCCCAGAATGACGTTCACCAGCGTCACGATGTCCAGGATGTTGATGTCGCCGTCTTCATTGACGTCCGCGAGCGCACGGGGTTCGGACTCCGGCGCAGGCGCCGGAGATTGGCCGAGGAGAATGCGGACCAGCGCGATGATGTCCACGATGTTGAGATCCCCGGAGCGGTTCAAATCGCCGCGCGGGATGCCGATGCCGCTGAGGATGACGGTGAACGTCGGGTTGAGTGGATCGTTGCTGAGGATGGAGAGCTCGTCCTCGATCAGATCGGTCGTTTCAGGCATGAATCCGATCTCGACCATGTGAGCATTACCGGGCGCCACCGTAAACGCGGTGTCGGAGACCACGAAGAACGGGTCGTTGATGTCCGACACATGCAGATGATCCGCGCCTTCGTTCGCGACCGTAAGAAACCGGCTCACCGTCTGCCCAACGGTGATCCGGCCGAATGCGAGCGACTCAGGGTCGACGGCGATCGCCGGCTCCAGATCGGATTCCACGAGGACGGTGACGATCGCGTCATCCGAATTCCTGCTCGACAACGCGGTATACGTAAAGCTGTCCGTCCCGTGAAAATCGAGGCTGGGGGTATACGTTACCGTGATATCGCCGGGATCTATAGCCACGGTTCCGTGCGCGCCCTGGGTCACGCCGGTAATCGTGAGCGCGTCCTGGTCCGGGTCCTGGTCGTTGGCGAGCACGGCGATGGTGACCGGGGTGTCTTCCAGCGTGGTGGCCTCATCGTCGATCGCCACGAACTGTATCGTCCAGATGACGACGAACCCACCGGAGGTGGTCGTGTTGGCGCTGCCGTCCGCCGGCTGGGCGTTGGCGATGGTCAGCATGGCGGGCGTGGCGGGACCGTTTGTATCGTTGGCGACGATATAGTGGCCGGAGGTGGGCGCGACCAGGAAGTTCAGTCCGACGAAGATGACGTCCAGGGCGGGGTGGTTGATGGTGAACTGGTTGGCGGTCGGCGCGTAGTTCTGGAACGTGACGTTGTCGAACTGGTCGATATCGCCGTTGTTGACGGTGATAGCCACGTTGTCCAGGATCAGCCCGTCCACATCGAGGCCACCGTTGACGGTGAGCGTGTTGCCGTTGCCCACAAGCGTCGAGGTGACGCCGGGAGGCGATTGCAACTGGCCGGTCAGGACGACCGGGCTGTTCAGGAAGACGGTCGCCAGCGATATGTTTTCGATGCTGAGATCGTGAAACCGGGAAAACGAGACGCTGGGGTTGCTGAAAGCGATCGATTGGGAGCCCTCGCCATCGCAGACGACTCTGGTGCCGGTGGAGACGAAGCTCTTCTGGCTGGCGAGGGCGCCGTTGCGGGTCTGGGTGAAGCCACCACGCAGCCGCAGCAGCCCGGCGGTGAACTGGCCCTGGCTATCGGCCGAGCCATGATTGGTCACGGTGGTGAACGTGGCGGCACCCTCGACGGTGACCACATCGTTGGGGGCGGTCATCATCAGCCCGTCGGGATTGGTGTTGCTGATCGT
>JACQVL010000312.1 GCA_016209865.1 Candidatus Latescibacterota bacterium
GCGATTCCGGAGTCTCCGCAGCAGCCACGCCCGCCAGGTCTTCCTCTCGCATGGCCGTCAACGGGGTCTTGTCGAGCCGGGGCGGGGGTTCGTACCGCTCACCCGGATACACCTCCCGGCCGGCTGTCCGCACCCGGCGAAGCATCTCGACCACCTGCCTCCCCTCGTCGACAAAGACCAGGGCGCTCTGCCGGCCGAGCAGTTCGGCGATCAGCCGGTAGGAACACTCCCCCGCCGGGGTCGTGACCCGACACCGGACGACCGCGATCCGTTCGTCCGGGACGGCGTCGAGGCCGACGACGATCCCGCCGAGCAGACGGTCACGCAGGCAGGTGACGAAGGCGGACGCCCCGGCACTGCCACGGGACGCGCCCGTCCGGTAGAGCCGGGCGTACTCCGGGTGGACAGAGATGACCAGGGCCGACCGGCCGTCCGGGCCCGCCAGGGTTATCGTGACCTCCGTCGGCCCGTCCTGGTCGAGGCCGATCACCTTCGCCCCGACCAGCGGGCGACATTCATCGATGACCGCACGGAGCGCAATCGCATCCAGAGACATGCGCGTTCCTCGCCACTGGTTTTACTGATCACTGACCACTGATCACTTTCTTTTTCCTGCTCCACCCGATCACCGACCTAAAATACACCCTCTCCCCGGCTCTCGCAAGAGGATCAATATACTATTTGACAAATCTTAGAGGATTCTATATTTTGTGATATTCTATAGTTTCAATGGGATAAGCGTTTAACCGGACAAGGGATGAATGATCCGCAGCATGACTGGTTATGGGAGCGGGGAGTCGGAAGACGACGGGATACGGACGACCGTTGAGATCCGTTCGGTGAACGGTCGCTTCTGTGAGGTCTCCACGAAGCTGCCTCGATCCCTCGCTCCGCTCGAGGCTCGCGTCCGGGAGCGGGTGCAGGCCAGGACGACCCGGGGCACGCTCTCGGTCTCGGTCCGCCGGGACGGGGACGGGAACGGCGGGCCGAACCTGGTCGTCGACGTGGACGCGGGACGGCGGTACTACGAGGCCATCCGGACGCTGCAGGAGACGTTGGGACTGCCCGGAGAGATCACGATGAACATGATCGCGGCCTATCCCGCCCTCCTGAAACCGGCGTCGGATGAGATCGACCTCGACCGCGCCTGGGGAGCGGTCGACCGCGCCCTGTCTGCCGCGCTCGAGGCGTTAGACGAGATGAAGACGCGGGAGGGGACACAACTCGCTCACGACCTCATCGGCCGGGTTCGGTGTCTCGATTCGTTGCTCGACTCGATCATCCAACGCGCGCCCCTTCGAGTCGAGGCGGCACGCCAGCGGCTGACGGATCGAGTCCGGGAGCTGATGGGGGATCAGGTCGTCGACCCGCAGCGCGTGGCGATGGAGGTCGCGCTGTTCGCCGACCGGTGCGATATCACCGAAGAGTGCGTCCGATTCCGGAGCCACAACCAGGAATTTCTGTCAGCCCTCCAGTCGAACGACCTGGTCGGACGGCGGCTGAACTTCCTGCTCCAGGAGATGAACCGGGAGGCGAATACGATCGGCGCCAAGGCGAACGACGTGGAGATCAGCCACTGGGTCATCACGATCAAGGAAGAGCTCGAAAAACTCCGGGAACAGGTGCAGAATATCGAATGATCCGATTCCCCCTCCAGCGCCGCGCCGGGTTCTGTCTGGTCATCTCCGCGCCGTCAGGGACCGGGAAGACGTCGATCAGTCACGCCCTCCTCGCGTCGGACCCGACGCTGCTCCGGTCGATTTCGACCACGACCCGTCCGAAGCGACCGGGGGAAATCGAGGGGCAGGATTACCACTTCACGACGGTGGAGGAATTCCGCCGGATAATCGACCGGGACGAATTCCTTGAGTGGGCGGAGGTGCACGGGGATTCGTACGGGACACCGCGTGGCCCGATCGAACGGGCGGTGCGGGACGGACAGGTGATCCTCCTGATCATCGATGTGCAGGGGGCGCGCGCGGTCAAAGCCATCTATCCCGACGCCGTGCTTGTTTTTCTGGTGCCGCCCTCGCTGGAGAGTCTGGAGCAGCGACTCCGGGGCCGGGGGACGGAGACGGAGTCGGCCATCCAGAGCCGGCTGGCGGAGGCGATGCATGAGATACAGCAGATGACGGAGTATACGTACTTAGTGATCAATGAAGACGGACAACAGCAGCGGACGGTCGAGACGCTCCGAGCGATCATCGCCGCAGAACGAAGCCGGATCAGTCGATGGGAGGGAGCATGATCAGGTTTATCGCCTCAGAGGAGGTCCGGAAGAAGATTTTGAACACGTATGAAGCGATCATGGTCGCGGCCCATGAGGGGCGACGCCTCAACGCCCGGGCGCGTATGCTCGGCACGGAGGACGAGAAGGCGGAAAAAATGACGACGATCGCGCTGGAACGGCTGCTGGACGGGCAACTCAATTATAAGTATAAACAGGGGAAGGAACAGAGGAAACGGTAGAACAGCAAGGACGAAGGACGAAACGGCAAGGACGAAACGGCAAGGACGAAACGGCAAGGACGAAGAGGTAACGGGAATCCATGTCTTTCGTCCTTCGTCCTTACTCCTTCGTCCTTCCACAGGGGGTGTCGTGGTGGACAGTCTGGCTGAGCGCCGGATCCTCTTAGGGGTGACGGGCAGCATCGCGGCCTACAAAGCGGTGGAGGTCGTGCGGGCGCTGAAGCAGCGGGGCGCGGACGTGATCGTCGTCATGACGCCCGCGGCCACGCATTTTGTCGGTCCGATGACGTTCAGCGCTCTGTCCGGCCGCAGTGTCGCGGTCGAGCAGTTCCCGGCCGACGGGCAGGCGGGCGAGGAACACCTCGACCTGGCGCGGTGGGCGGAGATCGTCGCCATCGTCCCGGCCACGGCGGACATCATCGGCAAGATGGCCAACGGGCTGGCCGATGACCTGCTGTCCACCTTCCTGTTAGCGTGCGAAGCGCCGTGCTGTCTCGCCCCAGCGATGAACTTCCGGATGCTCCGCCACCCGGCTGTCCAGGCGAACCTCGTCCGGCTCGTCGAACGCGGCTGCCGGGTGATCGAGCCGGAGTACGGACGGCTCGCCGACGGGGAAGTCGGAGAAGGCCGGCTGGCCGACCTGGATCGCATCGTTCAGGTCATCGCCGACCTGGCAGACCGCCGGCACGACCTTGACGGACGGCGGGTGCTGGTCACCGCCGGGCCGACGGTCGAGCCGATCGACCCGGTCCGGTTCATCTCCAACCGGTCGAGCGGGAAGATGGGGTACGCGATCGCGGAGGTCGCCCGGCGGCGCGGGGCGGAGGTGACGCTCATCTCCGGCCCGACTCATCTCCCGGCGCCGGCCGGGGTGACGCTCGTCCGGGTGAGGACGGCGGAGGAGATGCGCCAGCGGGTGTGGGAGCATCTCCCCGGCCAGGACGCGGTCATCATGGCCGCCGCCGTCGCCGACTACCGGCCACAACAGGCGGCAGTCCAGAAGATCAAGAAACGGGAAGCGGCCCTCACGCTCGACCTGGAGCGGACGACGGATATCCTGTCCGAGGTGGCCGCCCGGCGGCCGCCCGTCCTGGTCGGGTTCGCGGTCGAGACGCACGACGGCCTGGCGTACGCCCGGAAGAAGCTGGTCGAGAAACACCTGGATATGGTCGTCTATAACGACGTCACCGTCGAGGGCGCCGGGTTCGAGGTGGACACGAACATCGTCACGCTCATCCACCGTGATGGCCGAGAGGAAGACCTCCCGTAGTTGCTGAAGACGGAAGTGGCGGACCGGGTGCTCGACCGGGTGGCGGGGTTGTTGGAACAGAGTTCCAGGTTTCAGGTTCCA
>JACQVL010000317.1 GCA_016209865.1 Candidatus Latescibacterota bacterium
CGAGCGACGGCGTCGGGATGACATCGACCAGGGACGGGGTGTACGGCGTCAGCCGGAGCGTCATCGCCGGCCCCTCACCGACCGTCTGAAGGAACAGGATCACGCCGGGGATCGTGAGATGGAGGAAGACCGACACGCCGAGACCGGCCCCGAGAAAACGCCGGGAGAGGGCTTTCAGTGGACGCGTCCCCAGGTCGTCGCCCTCGAAGAACACGCGTCCTCGTGAGATCCAGTCGGTCAACCAGGAAGGAGGATGCATCGTGATTCGCCACATCTTCGCCTACCGCGCATTCCGCAGGGTAAACAGGATGGGCGCGGTGATCCGGACGCTCACCGGCTTCCCCTGCCGCAACGCTGGGGCGAACTTCCACTGCAGCGCCGCCGCCACCGCGGCCTCATCACAGCCCGTATTGCCTAAGGATTTGACCACTTTCGCCTCGACGGCGTTCCCCGCCTCATCGACCAGGAGGGAGAGGACGACCAGCCCTTCGATCCCGGCGAGTTTGGCCAGGCGCGGGTAGACCGGCTCAACCTTCTTCAGCAGCCGTGGCTGCACATCCCCAGGAGGAGCAGGCGGGGGGATGTCCTCGTGTTGTCCCCCCTCGCCCTGTCCCCCAATCCTGCCCACGCCCTGCCCACTCCCCCCGATGCCGCCCGCCCCTTCGGCCGAAGGTTCGGGCGCCGCGGGCGCGACGGTCGTCGTGATATTGTCGGGCCGGTCGGGCACTGGGACCGGCATGCCCGCTAAGACGGGCAACGGCGGCGTGGGCTTCATCGGGGGCGGCATCATGGGTGACCCGCCCGGCCGCTTCGTCTCGGATGCGGCCGGCTGAACGAAGGTCACGTGCCGACCCATATACGGGAACAACCGGACGGTCACGTGCGGTTCCTGAGTCCAGACCGACGACCAGAGGGCCATCAGACCGGCGACGAGGGCCAGATGGAGGATGACCGAGACGGTGAGGGCAGCACCGATATGTCGCTGGTAGAACGTCTGGAATTCACGCATGGTTAGCCTGGTCGCGGCAGGCGTTCGACTCAAGTGGTGGTCGGTGATCGGTGGTCGGTGGTCGGTGAAAACAGTGACGAGTGACCAGTGACGAGCGTGCTACCCCTCTCCGTGTCCCCCCGCATGCGGGGGGACGAGAGGAGAGTGTCATTCCCGTCCCCGCTTTCGCGGGGATAAACTCCAACGGGAATCCATGTCTTTACCGACCACCGACCACCGACCACTGATCTCCCGTATTCTACACCTTCCTTCCTCTTCTTGTCAATCCTTTTGTCCCGTGCGGACAGGGTCATTTTATGCCAGAAAAGGCTTGACAGGATGCGGTGTGTTTCATTTCATCAGGACGAATCGCGTCGAGCGCGGGGACTCGGCAGAAGGGAGTGACATGGCTGATGAGAAAACCTGCCGGCTGGCGTTGGTCGGATTTGGCCCGGTCGGACGGAGTTTCGCCGAGATTCTCGCCCAGAGAGGAGAGGTGCTCCGGAGTCGGTACGGCGTCCGGTTGCTCATCACTGCTGCGGTGGATCGGACGGGGAGCGCGGTCGACCGGAACGGCCTCGACCCGGCTCGTCTGGTAGCGGCCAAGCGAGAGGGCACGGTGGCGCGGTATCCGGTCGCCGGTCGTGAAGCCATGTCCGGCGTAGAGGCGTTAGCCGCGTCTGACGCGGACATCGTCCTGGAGGCCACGCCCGTGAGCCTGACGGACGGGGAACCCGGCGTGAGTTTCGTCCGTGCGGCGTTGACCGCAGGCCGGCACGTCGTCATGGCCAACAAAGGCCCGCTCGTCTTCGCGTATGCTGAGCTGGCGGAGCTGGCGCGCGCGCATCGCGTCGCCCTGAAGTTCAGCGCCACCCTGGGCGGCAGCCTGCCCACGTACAACATCGCCGCCCGTGACCTGGCCGGCTGCACGATCGAACGAGTCGAGGCCGTCCTGAACAGCACTTCCCACTACATTCTCTCACGGATGAACATGGGCGAGCCGTACGCCACTGCCCTGGCAGAAGCCCAGCGACTGGAGATCGCCGAGCGCGACCCGCGCCTCGACGTGGAGGGATGGGACGCCGCCAACAAGCTGGTCATCCTGGCCAACAGCGCGCTGGACACCCCGGCCGTCCTGGCCGACGTGGCCGTCACCGGCATCACGCACCTCACCGCCGCCGACCTGCCCCTCACCCTGCTCGCCACGGCCGACCGGACGTCGTCCGGCTATCAGTTGGCCGTCCGGCCGGTTCGCTTACCGGAGGAGCATCCCTTAGCGAAGCTGCCGCCCCTGAGCATGGGGATCGTCTTTCACACCGACCTCATCGGTCCTCTCACCGTCACGGTCGATGAGCGCGGGCCACGCCCGACCGCCGCCGCGATGCTGCGGGATGTGTTGGAGATCGGTGGTCGGTAAAATCAGTGACGAGTGACAAGTGACGAGTAA
>JACQVL010000318.1 GCA_016209865.1 Candidatus Latescibacterota bacterium
CCACCCCCTCCTCCACCGCCTCCTCCGCCCCCTTTACTCTTCCCACCCAATACCACGGCAGCCGCGCCGCCACCACCAGCGACGAGCAGGCCGACGACCAGCCCCGCGACCCACTTTTTACTCCCACCGGGGGGTTTCGGCATTGGGGTCAGGCTCGCTGTAAGGTTCTGATTCTGGCTGAGCTGTACCGTCTGCTCCCAGGCGATATACTTATTCCTCATCACACGGACCGTATAACTTCCCGGCGGCAGAGTCCGTGTCACCGTGCCCTGTCCGGCGCGTTGCCCATTGATATACACCTCGGCGTCCGCCGGGGTTGGGACGATGCGGAGCTGATACCGCAGGACTGCTGGCTTAGGGATCGGGTTCAGGTTTGCAGCGAGTTTCTGATCCTGGTTAAGCTGCACGGTCTGTTCCCAGGGGGTATAGTTGTCCTTGGTGACCCGGACCGTATGACTGCTCGGCGGCAAGGTGCGCGTCACCGTTCCCTGTCCGGCCGGTTGGCCGTCGATCGAGACGGCCGCATCTGATGGGGTCGGGACGATTTGAAGCTGAAATTGACGAGGGGGAGGAAGAGCGGGCGGCGTTATGGTGGGGGCTGGAGCGGGGGAGGGTGACGCGAGCGCCTGCGCCAGGTCATGCATCTTGTCCAGGAGTCCGTCGATCTCCCCACGGTGTGTAATGTTCCTGGAAAGCGACACCCGGCCGGTTTCCACGTCCACCAAGCGCGCGACCACGTTGTACGTCTGCCCGATCTTATCCACCGAACCAGCCACGATGGCCTGCGCGCCTAAGAGCTTCCCGGCTTCGGCCACGCACTCATTGGTGACGCAGCCGGTCTGGGCCAACCCCTGCTCTTTCAGGAGTTCATCCACTCTGGCGCGTTCGATGATGATGAAACTGTTCGTCTGGACCAGTTCATTCTGCAGTTGATTGGTAAGCGCATTCGCTTCCGTCGGTGCAATCCCTGTGGGAGTCAGGGGTAAAATGGCCAATGTTTTCCTGGCTGCCGGCTGTTGAGCCCAGCCTGTATTCGTCTCAATGCCCACTGTGTAGCTGAGAAAACAGATCAGTACGATGATGTTGAGCGTCCTCATTCTGGTCTCCATGGCAGGGGGTCCTGGAGCAATGGACTAATCGTTGTGATCAGTTCCCGTTGGAATTCCCGTGGTGATCCGCTAAACCCTGTGTTGATGAGACGAAGATACCCGTCACGATCGATCACAAATAAGTGAGGAAGCCGAGCCCGATCCCGGTCGTCAGCCACCTTGAAATTACGGGCCGCCGTCCCGAATTCATCCAGCAGGACAGGCAGGGTGTACCCCTGTTCCTTGACGAACTCGCGGACGACTTCCAGACGCCGCTTTGAGTCTGAAATCGGCTGATGTGTCACCAGATCCTGTTCACTCGGCGTATAGTTGACGAGAAACACTTTAAGGGGTTCATCCTTGAAAGTTTCATAGAATTGCTGCAGGATAGGAATCTCCGTTCTGCACGGCACACACCAGGATGCAAAGAAGCTCAGGATGACCACGTATTTGGTCTTGTGGAATGGCCGCAACTCTTTTCCGCAGTAGTCCCTGAGGAAGACGGTTTCCCCATTGAGGGCTTTGAGCACAAACGTCGGGGCCTGATCTCCGACCTTGAGTTGGTTCTGTCCGTTCTTCTGGTCGTTCTTCGCTTCCTGGCCAAACGCAGGCCCGACGGCTCCGCTGAGGAGACAGCCCATCACGAATAAGAGGATCGATTTGCGCATACGAGACCTCGGTTAATGGACGACCTTCTTCACCATGTCCTCATAATGAAAATCCGGGTTCTGGATGGGATCATGACAGGTCCGGCACTGCGCCGCCGTGACGCGCGGCACGGTCGTGACGCCGTTCGGCTGCCCGTGGTCTGCCGTCACCACATGGCAGGATAGACACTGGATGCCTTCGTGCTCCGCTTCGGCGAGCGTGACGTGACAACTTAAACACTCCGGGTTGTCCTGTTTGCCGGCCCGGACGAGCGTCTCGAACGCGTGCCGGTGCGGGGTTGTGTCCCATTGCGCCGCCTGAGGCCGATGGCATGGCGTGCAATCCGCCGCCTTCAAGCGAGGACTACGAGACGACTCGACCTGCTTCTGCCGCTGCCGGGTTTTCAGAAGTCCGATGTACTCGGCCACAAGACGGTCCAGGTCGGGGTCGGGGGCAACTCTGTTATCGAGCGGGATGAGCGTATTGGCGAACTCCCGGATGTGGCGTCCCTTGAGAGAGAGGGTCAACATTCCCAGATGTTCTCCGTTCTTCCCGGCCTGGACGATCAGTGTCTGCCCCACCAGCACCGGGTCTTTGACAAACGTCTGGCTGTGGCCTCCAACGATGACATCGATGCCGGGGACAGTCTGAGCCAGCCCCTGATCCGCCTCAAACCCGGCGTGTGAGAGGACGACCAGCAGATCGCACTGCTTGCGCAGCAGCCGGACCTGGCGGGTGAGGACGGTGTCCGCCGGGGCGATCGTCAGTCCAGCGCGAATGGCGGGGTCGAGAAATCGAAACGCCTTGTCGGGCGTGATGCCGAGGAGCCCGACTCTGAGGCGTCCGACGCGCACGAGCCGCCAGGGCAGGACTGCGGCGCCCCAATCGTCATGCGATGCGGCCGTCACCGTGGCCGAGACAAGCGGCAGGGACGCCGCCTGCGCCTGCTCGAGCAGGAAAGCGACGCCATCGACACAGTCCTGGTCGCCAACATTGATCGCATCATAGGCCAGACGCCCCATCGCCTGGGTGACATACCGGTCCTTGACCGGGTTGGAGGAGACGCCGAAGAGATCCCCGGCATCCACCACCAGGACAGCCTGGCGCTGGGTCCGGAGTTCCTTGAGCTTTGCGGCGCGCTTCGGCAGGCCGCCGAAGGGATTGCCGGGTCACCCGCAGGCTTCGAGCAGACCGTTCGTGTTATTCGTGTAGAGAAGGGTCACGGTCTGCGACCGGGTCCACGGTAAAAACCCCCCACAGCCGGTGAACAACACGACAAGAAAAATTGTGAAAAGGTAAAACATGATGCCTCCGGGGTTCCCGAACCCCATACGCCGAATCCCGAGTATCACTTGACCAATGCCATCTTGCGACTCTGCCGGAAGCTCCCCGCCTGGATGGCGTACACATACACCCCGCTGGCCACCCGCTGCCCGCTACGATTCGTCCCGTCCCACACCACCTGATGATACCCGGCGGGCATGACCTGATCGACTAACACCTTCACTTCCTGTCCCAGGATATTGTACACCACCAGCCGGACCGGCACCGTCTGGGGCAGGGCAAAGCGGATCGTGGTCGTGGGGTTGAACGGGTTGGGCGCGTTCGGCTCTAAGGCGAAGGCTCGCGGGAGCAGGGTTGCTTTGACTCGCTCGATGTACGTTGAACTCCCCACGATGAGCTTGAAGTGTCGTGTACTCCCTGTCTCGCCCGTGGGGAATGTCACCATCGCGCGTTCCCGCAGGTTGAGTTCCCGGTAGTGATCCAGATCGATCAACAGGGCCGTAAAGCCCGGCGGAACCTGATTCACATCCCGTACCGTGACCGTTGCGGTCGTGCGCGGGATGGCCGCATCGACCGTGACATCCCAGGCATATCCTTCGGCGTTCACCGGCCGGAAATCCCCGGCATACTGACCGGCCATGGGGGCCGGCCAATCTGGGTGCGGCACATAGAGCGCCACCGTGCCGGCCCCTAACGGCGGGGGTTCGGCAAAGTCCAGCGGATCCCACTGCTCCGCAGCCTGGGACGAGACGCCGAGATAATTGTCCACATCCTGCATCCCCCCCGCCTCTGCGACGACGCGGATCGTCCACCCGTCCGGCCCCGTCGGGCTCGTCAGCGGTGGGAGGGGCTTAGGGGTGGCGTTCGCATCGACCGGGGGAATCGTGATGGTGGTGGCGGTCCCGGTGCTCTTGACCCAGTACCCTTGCCACGGCTCCAGAAGAGCGGTAATCGTATACCCGCTCCCAGTCCACCGCCACGCCCGGCTGTCCAGCGTCGGGTTATGGGCGCGGGTGCTGTCATACGGGACGGAGAAGGTATACGGGACGCCGACCTGCGTAAAGCCATTTTGGTTGATGGAGATCGACGGGGGCGAGCGGGTATCAGACGATTGTCCAGCGCCGAGCGTGATGGCACTGGGAGGCGTCCGTGAGATCACCCAGAACGCCTTGCCCGGCTCCATGCTCTCTGAGGTGGCTTCACTATACCCGGCGCCATTCCACCGGAAGATCCGCCCGATTTTGCTATCCCCGATGCCCAGTTGGCTGCCGAGCACGGTCTGCGCTGAGCGGTTGCCGTCGAGGGCGATCGGGATGGACAGCATCCGGAATTTGCTGTATTGCGTTTTCGTGAAGGTCGTGTCTGCCACATTCCCGGTATCCGCCACGGCCAGACCGATCGTGCTGACGCTCACGGAGAGACTGGGGACGGCCACGCGCAGCGCACTGATCGCCGTCGAGTCGCTGGTGCTTGTTGCATCAGTCCCCTTGACATACACCTCCAGCCCATGATCGGTCACGTCCGCCGCCGGGATGGTCGCCGCGAAACTGTCCGCGCTGGCCGTCGTCGCCGCCATCCCCAGCCGCTGCCAGGTCGTCGTCCCGCCCCGCCGGTAGGCCAGGCTCACCGTCGTCGGCTCGCCATCGACCAGCGCCACCGCCACCCGCTTCGCGGTGCTGATCGTGGCAGCCGTGATGCTGGACAGGCTACTGAAGGCCGCAGCCCGGGCCGCCGCCAGTCGATAGACCGAGAACCCGGTGAGGTGAATGTAGACGCGGCCGGTGGTCGTATTCACGCTATCGACCGTGACCCGTGTCCAGGTCGTGTCTGTGGCGGCGGCCTTCGTGTAGACCCGGAGATGGCGCGGATGGGTGACCCCGGCGGTACTCAGTTGGCTGGCCGTATACGCGAAGGCAAGCTTCGCTGCCGGGTTGAAGGTCGGGGAAGGCGTGGCGGTGAACTCATACGCCGGGCCGATGCCGATCAGGCGCTCTGAGCCACTCGGGATCGCCGCCCGGCTGTCGCTCTCCGCGAGCGTCGTCAGGGTGATGATCGTGTTCGACGTGAGCGCGCCGGACGGGATGGTCAGGGTCGTGCCGCTGGCATCGGTGACCGTCCCGCCGCCGGAGCCGACCACCTGGCCGGCGGTCGGGGCGGCGCTCACCTGCGTGCTTGGGC
>JACQVL010000027.1 GCA_016209865.1 Candidatus Latescibacterota bacterium
GCGATGAGCAGACTCCAACGGGAAGTGGGCATCGGGACCTCAGAAGGAAAGAGAGGGGTCAGGGGTCGGGGGTCAGGGGTCAGGAAAGGAATGGGTTACAGGGCGCAGGTCGCAGGTCACAGGGCAGATTTAAGACCTTCGACGTTCGACCTTGTCTTTTGTTCTTTCTGGTTTTCCTGACCCCTGACCCCCGCTCTTTACTGTCGCTTCACGAACTGCTCAAATTTCATCCGTTTGTACCAGCCGTCCCCCACGTAGGTGAGGATCGGGCTGAACTCGTCAGGGGGCACATACCCGGACACCGGCGAGACCGCCTTGCCGTCCGGGTCGAGGAACCAGGTCATCGGGTACCCGTTGACGCGGTACATCGCGGCGACCTGTGCCTCGGTCACTGTCTTCCCATTCACCTGCACCGTCTGCTTCGACTCGGCGTTGACTTTGACGAGGACGAACTTGCTCGTCAGGATGGCCTGGATCGACTTGTCCCCGTACGTTTTCTCATCCATCGTCTTGCACCAGCCGCACCAGTCGGTGTAGAAATCGATCAGGACGTGCTTGTTCTGTTGTTTCGCCAGCACCAGCCCACGATCATACCGGTTCCACGTCAGTCCCGTGTTCTCCGTCTTCCGGGCATGGCTCGACTCGACGTTCACGAGCACGCTTCGTCCGATCACGACCAGCAGGACGACTGCACACCCGACTGTCAACCATCGTGTCATCGTTCGACCTCCATGGGAATCGTTATGCGGTAAGTTCTCGAATGAATCGCCGTTCATTCACCCGGTACCAGAACCGTTCGACGCCGTCGATCAGCACGACGGGAATCTTGACCTGGTATCGCGCGAAGAGCTGATCATCCGAGGTAATCTCGCATTCTTCGTACTCGAAGGGAATCCGGGCACGTACCCGCAGGAGCGTGTCCCGGGCATCCTCGCACAGGTGGCATCCTGCTTTCGTGTACAGCGTCACCCGATGACGGACAGGCGACGAACGCCGCCCGGTCACACCCCCGGAAAGACGCTGCCTGATGCCGATCAGAGACATGGTCGAGCCTCCCTACACTCCGTTGTATATATACGCATTTCGCCTCCCTGTCAAGTAGGGCCTGAGAAAATTCTTGCCTGAGCTGAGGGATTCTGGTATTATACTTACGGCCTTTGGATCATGTCTTGAACCGCACCGGAGTCTCTCATGGCTGATCTCACTGTCGCACCCCCGGCTCCCAGTCTGCTGGAGGCCTATCAGGCGGTGTTCCCGACCTCTCGTGCCCTGTACGAACGGGCGTTGGCGCTGTTCCCGAACGGGGTGACGCACGACGGCCGGTTCTTGCGTCCGTTCCCGATCTACGTCGACCGGGCGTCCGGCTCGCGGAAGTGGGACGTCGACGGGCACCCCCTGATCGACTACTGGATGGGCCATGGGGCGCTCTTGCTCGGCCACAGCCGGACGGAGGTCGTCCAGGCGGTCGCGTCGCAGGCGGCGCGCGGCACCCACTACGGCGCGTGCCATGAACTCGAAATCGAGTGGGCGGAATGGGTGACCCGGCTCGTCCCCTGCGCGGAGCGGGTGCGGTTCGTCAGCTCCGGGACGGAGGCGACGCTGATGGCGCTCCGCTTAGCGCGGACGTTCACCGGCAAGCAGAAGGTGATCAAGTTCCGGGGACATTACCACGGCTGGCACGACAACCTGATGGACGGGACCGGCCCGGCGAAAGACCGTCCCCTGCCCGGGGTGCTCCGGGAGGTGTTCGACACCCTCATCAGCCTGCCGCCGGGCGACGCAAACCTCGTCGAGGACCGGCTGAAGCGGGATGAGGAGATCGCCTGCCTGATCGTCGAGCCGACGGGCGAACTGTTCGGCGGCACGCCGCTCGGCGGAGAATTCCTGACCGCGCTCCGCTGGTTGACGGAACGGCACGGGGTGGTGTTCATCATGGATGAGGTCGTGACCGGGTTCCGGTGCGCGCCGGGCGGGGCGCAAGCACATTACGGGATCAAGCCCGACCTATGCACCCTGGCCAAGATCCTGGCGGGTGGCCTGCCCGGCGGGGCGGTCGCCGGACGGAAAGATATCCTCGACCTGCTGGAAATCCGACCGGATGCTGCCTGGCAGACGACGAAGAAAATGCCGCATTACGGGACGTTCAACGCCAGCCCGCTCTCCGCCGCCGCCGGGGTCGCCGCGCTGAAGGTCGTCGCGGCCGGCCAGGACATCGCACGGGCGAACGAGATGGCGGCCCTTCTGCGCGACCGTCTGGCGCGCGTGCTGGACGCACACGGCCTGCACACCTGGCGGGTGTTCGGCCAGTTCTCCGGGGTCAAGTTGAGTTCTTCGCAGAACCCCGCCCAGTCGCGGCGCGGCGACCTCGACCTGATCTATGCCCTCCGTGGCGGGATGCTCCTCAACGGGGTCGACCTGCCGGGCGTGGACGGTCTGACGTCCTCCGCTCATACCGCCGACGATGTCGAACAGACCGCCGCCGCGTTCGATGCGACTCTGACGATGCTCATGCATGAGGGCATTCTGGCGCGTACGTAAGGAGACACCTGCTCAGATGATCCGACGTGGCACCCCGTTTAACGCGATGATCACGGGCATCGCGCACTACCTGCCGGAACGGCGCCTGACGAACGCCGACCTGGAACAGATGGTCGAGACGACAGACGAATGGATCAGGACCCGGACCGGCATCTCCGAGCGGCGCATCCTGGAGAAGGGTAAGGGCACGTCGGTGATGGCCATCGAAGCGGCCAAACGCTTGATGGAGCAGACCGGCCTGACGGCTGAAGAGATCGACCTGATCATCGTCGGCACGGTCACGCCGGACATGTACTTCCCGTCCACCGCCTGTCTCGTCCAGGACGCAATCGGGGCGAAGAACGCGTGGGGGTTCGATGTCCTGGGGGCGTGCTGCGGGTTCATCTACACCCTGACGGTCGGGGCGCAGTTCATCGAGACAGGGGCCCACAAAAAAGTGGTGGTCATCGGGGCGGACAAGATGAGTTCCATCATGGACTACACCGACCGCCAGACGTGCGTCCTGTTTGGGGATGCGGCCGGGGCGGTCCTCCTTGAGCCGACGACCGACCCGGAGATGGGCATCCTCGATTTCATCCATCATATCGACGGGTCGGGAGGGCAGTACCTGTACATGCCCGGCGGGGGCAGCCTCCACCCGCCCACGCACGAGACGGTGGAGAAGAAGATGCACTACGTCCACCAGGACGGACAGGCGGTGTTCAAGTTCGCCGTGGTCGGGATGGCGGAAGTGTCCGAGGATCTTCTCAAGCAGAACGGATTGACCGGGTCGGACATCGCTCTGTTCGTCCCCCATCAGGCGAACCTGCGGATCATCGAGAGCAGCGCGAAGCGGATGAAGCTTGACCCGTCCAAAGTCGCCATCACGATCGATAAGTATGGAAACACGACGTCGGGTACGATCCCGGTGTCGTTGTCAGAAGCGGTAGACGAGGGACTGGTGAAGAAAGGGGACCTCATCGTGATGTCCAGCTTTGGCGCCGGATTCACCTGGGGGAGCGTGCTCACACGGTGGGGGTATTAGAATTCAATTTTGGATTTTCGATTTTGGATTGGGAACGTATGTGACGGAGAGCTTCGATGCTGTCATTTCCGCGTAAGCGGGAATCCATTTTTTAACCGACTACCGACCACTGACTACCGATTCGCTGCCCTTTTCCCTTGACAGTCAACCATACGGCGATTAGTTTAACAGCACGTTTCAGGCACATTTTCAATACGAAGTGAGAGTGCAATCCATCAAGAGACTTCTCAAAGGAGGCAGTTGCATGGCCATAGAACGACCCGCAGCGGTCACGCTCCGAGGGAATCCGTTCACCCTGGTCGGCCCGGAGATCAAGGTCGGAGATAAAGCCCCCGCCTTCCAGGTGCTCGGCGGCGACCTCTCGTCCGTCACGCTGGACACGTATAAAGGCAAGGTGAAGGTCATCTGCGCGGTCCCATCCCTGGACACGCCAGTCTGTGACACAGAGACCCGGCGGTTCAACGCAGAGGCGGCGAACTTGAGCGATCACATCGCCATCCTGACGGTCAGCGTCGATTTGCCGTTCGCGCAGAAGCGCTGGTGCGGGGCGAACGGCGTGGACAAGGTGACGGCGTTGTCCGATCATCGGGAGACCGCGTTCGGCCAGGCGTACGGGACGCTCATCAAAGAACTGCGCCTCCTCAGCCGGGCGGTGTTCGTCGTCGACGCGAGCGACACGGTACGGTACGTCGAGTACGTGCCCGAAGTCGCCAGTGAGCCGAACTACGGGGCAGCCCTGGCGGCGGCGAAAGCAGCCGTGTAGTCTCTCATCCTTCGAGTGACCTTCTCGAACGCCGTCCGGTTCTCATCACGGACGGCGTTTGTGTTCAAGGAGTCTCCCGTGATCCTGAGTGACCGGACGATCAGAGAAGAAATCGCCGCCGGTCGGCTGATCATCGACCCGTACGACCCGAAGCTCGTCCAGCCGGCCAGTCTCGATCTGCGGCTCAGCCTGAAATTCCGGGTCTTCGCGGACGTGTCGATGTACGGACAGATGGGTAAAGCGTACATCGACACGAAAGAATCGGTCGCCGATATCATGCGGCTGGTCGAGGTGAAAGACGGGGAGCCGTTCATGCTCCCGCCGCGCCAGTTCGTGCTCGGCAGCACGGTGGAGACGGTGACCCTCCCGGCCGATCTGGTCGGCCGCCTGGAGGGACGGAGTTCGCTCGGCCGGATCGGCGTGGTCATCCACAGCACTGCCGGGTACATCGATTGCGGCTACTCCGGCCAGATCACCCTCGAAATCTCCAACCTCAGTCCTCTGCCCATCGCCCTGTATCCGGGCATGAGGATCGCGCAAATCTCCTTCGCCCGGATGACTACGCCCGCGGAGCGTCCCTATGGCCATAAAGACCTGTCGAGCAAATACCAGGGCCAGCAGGACCCGACGCCGAGCAAACTGTTCATGGACTTCACGACAAGCAAGGACGAAGGACGAAGGACGAAAGGGAAAAGAAGAGGTTAGAGGCAACATTTCTGCTCTGTCATTCCCGCGCAAGCGGGAATCCATTTTCGTCCTTCGTCCTTATCACTTCGTCCTTGATTGAGGAGGCGACCATGCCAACCCTCACCTACCTCGGGCATGCCTGTTTGACCCTCGCAGACGGCTCGCATACCCTGCTCTTCGACCCGTTCCTGACCGGGAACCCGCAGGCCTCCATCCCGGCGAGCGACATCCACGCCGATTACATCCTGCTGACCCACGGCCACGCCGACCATCTCGGCGACGCGATCCCGATCGCCAGGCGGTGCAAAGCCACGATCATCACCACGTATGAGTTAGCCGCGTACTGTGAACGGCACGGCGCGACGGTGCACGGGATGGGGATCGGCGGGTCGTATGCGTTCCCGTTCGGCCGCGTCAAAGTGACGCAAGCCCTCCACGGGTCGGCCATCGTCGGCGACCGGGGGATCGAGTACACCGGAAACCCGTGCGGGTTCCTCGTCCACATCGGCGGGAAGACGATCTACAACGCGGGAGACACCGGACTGTTCGGGGACATGGCGCTCATCGGGCGGCTGTACAAGCCCTATGCCGCCATCCTGCCCATCGGGGATAATTACACGATGGGGATCGATGACGCGGTCGAAGCCGTCAAGATGCTCGCCCCGAAACTGGTCATCCCGATTCACTACAACACGTTCCCCGTCATCATGCAGGACCCGTACGTGTTCGTCAAGAAGGTCGGCAAAACGCCCCGGTGCGTCGTGCTCAAGCCGGGCGAGGCGTTTACGATATAGTGACGAGTGGCGAGTGACAAGTGACGAGCAAAAGAAGGTTGAAGCTAAGGGAAGATTGAGGTTAAGGTTCCTCGATCGTTCTTCACGCTGAACCTGATCTTGACTCGTCACTTGTCACTCGTCACTGCTGGACAACAGGAGCCACGATGTTACAGACCGGCCCGCACGTTGACCATAAAAAACACGCCCCCCAGACTGTCCGTTGTATGGTCGTCACGGTGAGCGACTCCCGGACGAAGGAGACGGACACGACCGGACAGTACCTCCTCGATGCGCTCACGCAGGCCGCCCATGAGGTCGTCCGGTATGAGATCGTCAAGGACGAGCCGGAGCAGATCCGGCGGGTCCTGCAAGAGGGATTGGCAGACGAGCGCGTCCAGGTGATCATCACGAACGGCGGAACGGGGATTTCAAAGCGGGACGGGACGTACGAGGTGGTGGAGGGGTTGTTGGAGAAACGGCTCGACGGGTTCGGTGAGCTGTTCCGTGCCCTGAGCTACCAGGACATCGGCCCCGCCGCGATGCTCAGCCGGGCGACCGCCGGACTGGCGCAGGGGACGATCCTGATCGCCCTCCCGGGTTCGCCCAACGCCTCAAAACTGGCGATGCCGAAGCTGATCCTGCCCGAACTCGGCCATCTGGTGCGGGAGATCAACCGATAATGCCCCCCTCTGGCCCTGGCTTCTCCTTCGTGTCCCTGATCGCTGTGGCGGCCGCGGTGATCGGCCTTCTGGGGGGAAGCCGTGACGGGTACGGACAGATGGTGCAGCTCACGTTCGCGGGCGTGATCGGCAGGGAAGGCACCGGGGCCGGCCAGTTGCTGGAGCCGGCGGGAATCGCCGTCGACCCGGCCGGGCACGTGTACGTCGCAGACACGGGGAATCATCGCGTCCTGCAGTTCGACGCGAACGGCCGGTATCTCAGCCATACCGGGGGGTTCGGGTTCAACGCTCAGCAATTCAACCAGCCGACCGACCTGGCCGCGACCGGACTGGACGTCTACGTGGCCGATGCGCAGAACCGGCGCGTCCAGCGGTTCGACCGCCATCTCAATTTTATCTCGACACTGGCGATCTCGACATTAGCTGCCGGCCTTGCGACCCCTGACCAGGCTGCCCAGCCGCTCGGTTTTCCCAGAGGAATTGCCGTGTCGCCTACCGGGGAGGTCTACATTACGGATGCAGAGAACGAAGAGGTGGTGAAGATGAGCACCGCGGGCCAGGCTGAGGTCCGATTCGGTGGGTTCAGTGATGGGCCCGGACGGCTGCGAAACCCGGCCGGGCTGGCGGTGAGCCGGTCGGGCGAGGTGTACGTGGCCGACATGGGGAATAACCGGATCGCGGTGTTCGACCGGTTTGGGGGCTTTCTACGGGAAATGGGCAATAAGAATCTTGCGGTTCCAGAAGGGGTCGATGTCGACGATCAAGGGCGCGTCTATATCGCAGACACCGGACATGATCGAGTGATCGTTTTCTCAGGACGCGGCGAACTCCTCCTGGCGTTCGGGGTCTGGGGGACCGGCCTGGGTTCGTTTCACGCGCCGCGCGACGTGGCCGTGGATCGCACCGGGATGTTGTACGTGGTCGATACCGGGAATCATCGGGTGCAGAAGTTTGCGGTGAGAGCGTCACAAGAAGCGAAACCCTCGA
This sequence comes from Candidatus Latescibacterota bacterium, assembly GCA_016209865.1. GTDB lineage: Bacteria > JAAXHH01 > JAAXHH01 > JAAXHH01 > JACQVL01 > JACQVL01. Next base: position 7,456 of record JACQVL010000027.1, read on the forward strand.
ACTGATGCGTCACCAGAGAAAGGAGACATCAGATGGCTTATTATCTGCTCCAGGTTACCTACACGCCCGAAGCGTGGACGGCGCTGATCAGAAGCCCACAAAACCGCGTTGAAGTCGTGCGCCCGGTCGCCGAACGACTGGGAGGCACCCTCGAAAACGCCTGGTTTTCACTCGGAGAGTATGACGTGGTCGCTCTCCTGAAGATGCCCGACAACGTGAACGCGGCGGCTTTTTCCATGGCGGCCTCGGCGAGCGGGGGGATGAAGGCGATCAAAACGACACCGCTCCTGACGATGGAGGAAGGGATGGAAGCGATGAAACTGGCCGGAGGGGCGGGATACCGTCCCCCGCTCGGCTAAGAGATCGGAGGGCACACTTATGGCCACTCCTGTTCGAGAACGGTTGACTGACGTGCTGGACGCCGCAGGCCATCCTCCCATCACGCTGCGTGCAGCAGGCGGCGGGTCCGCCCTGGTGCTCCCGTTTGGTGCGCGCGTCATCGGCCTGTTTCCCCAGGACGACGGAGAGAGCGTCTTCTGGGTCAACCCGCGCCTCACCCGTGTGGAGACGGCGCGCGAACTGTTCCGGGCGAACGAATGGATCATCAAGGGCGGGGATCGCACCTGGGTGGGGCCGGAAGTGGACACGCACATCGGCGACCTCGCCGACCCGTGGGGGACCTACCGGGTGCCGTCGACGATCGACCCCGGCCGGTATACGGTCGAGCAGTCAGGGGATGGAGCGACGCTGAGCGTACAGACCCAGGTGCCGATTCACCGGCGCAAGACCCACTGTGAGGTGAAGCTGAAGAAATCCGTCCGCATGATTCCCAGCCCGCTGCGGCGGGAGGTCACGATGAAAGGTTGGTTGGGAGAGGTGGCTTACGCGGGCTACGAACAGATCACCTCCCTCCGTCTCGTTGCAGCCCCCGACCCCTCGGTACAGGTGGGCATCTGGAACCTCATCATCCTGCCCGCCGGAGGCCAGATGGTCGTCCCCACGACCGGGCGAACGCAAGTGCGCGTCTACTTCGGCTCCCCCGGATCGACGCGCCTGTCGGTGGACGAGCGGGTCGTCCATCTTCGGCTTGACGGCCACGAACAGCTCAAGATCGGCATCCGGGCCGCCGCGTTGATCGGACGGGCAGGCTATGTCCGGCCGTGTCAAGACGACACGTGGACGCTCGTCGTCCGCAATTTTCAGGTGAACCCCTCCGGCGAATACGTGGACGTGCCGTGGGAGGCGACCGACGACCTGGGGTACGCGTTCCAGTCGTACAGCGATGACGGGAAGATGGGGGATTTCGGTGAGTTAGAATACCACGCCCCGGCGATCGGCGGGGAGACCGGGCTGACCGCGTACGTCGACCGGAGCCAGGTGTGGGCCTTCCGCGGGGCAAGAACGCACATTCACACGATCGCCGAATGTCTCCTCGGCCAGGGGACGCTGTCCGGCATCGTGTAGCCCGGACAGGCGCTGTATAACGACGTGTGGACGTACATCGCTCACGCCCGGAGGTCAGGGTAAGGGGTGCGGACCCGGTAGAGCAGATAGAAACTCAGCGCGAACGCGGCGGCGGTCGCAAGATACCACCACCAGTCGAGGGTGTGGAGTGACAACCCTTGCCGGGCGGCCCAAAAGCTCAGTGCATTACTGGCGGCGTGGGCGAACATGCTGGGGAAGATCGACCCGGTCAACAGAACGATGCCGGTGAGCGTCATCCCTAAGAATGCCGTCGGGATGAGCCGGAACAGAGCGATATGAAACAGCCCGAATATCGCCCCGATGACGAGAGCGAGTCTGACCGGGCGGAACTTCCGCCGCAGACCGTAGAGCAGCAGTCCCCGGAATCCGATCTCCTCGCAGATTCCCGGCAGGACGGCGAGCAACAGGAGAAGCTGCCAGAACGGAATGTCTGAGGGCATGAATTCCTGCCCGAACCGTTCCAGAAGACGCTCCGGCACGGGTAGGAACAGGTTGGCCAGACGGAACACTCCGAGGGCGGTCACCAGGCCGGACGGGATTGCGAGCAAGACGGCCAGCCAGGCCAGCGGCTTGACCGGTCGCAGCGCCAGCGCTTCACGGACGTTGAGCCGGTATTTCCAGATCATCAACGCCGGGCCGCCCAGAAAGATCACCACCTCATTGAAGAAGAGTTGCCGCTTCAGCGTCGCCAACTCCGGGATGTTGGCCGCCACGGCGAAGATGACCGCCCACATCACCCCGTACCAGCGCAGGACGTGCTTCGGGAAGAGCGCCGGTCCTCCGGTCAGGTCGGCGACGTCAGCTTCGCTCGCCGTGATGAGCCGCTCCATCGAGAGCATCCGGGCCGAGACGCGCATCATCCACCCCGCGGTCACGGCCATGACGAGCAACGTCACCCCGATCATCGGCCAGTCGTATTTGCCGACCATGACTTCGCGGACCGCGACGCTCACGTTGGCGACCGGCACGACGGCGATCGCCGACCGCAGCGACACCCCTGGCAAGACCGCCGCTAACGCCGGGGCGAGACTCACCAGGTACACCGGAAAGAAATACATCTGAGCTTCTTTAAACGACTTCGCGTAGGCGGAGAGCATCAGCAAGGCCGAGGCGATCACGGCCGCCACCGGGATGAACAGCAACAACAGGGTGACGATCAGGACGGGCGGAGCCTCGATGATGAACGTCTTGGGAAGCTCGATCAGCCTGAGGTTCAGGTAGACCAGGATGTTCGTCACCTGAATGAGCGTAATCAACAGGGCGATGAACAGAATGGTTAACTGTTTCGCCGCCACGATCTCAGCCCGGCTGGCGGCGGTCGTCAGCAGGGTCTCTAAGGAGCCTCGCTCTTTCTCCCCCGCCACGCTGTCCATCGCCGCGATCGACCCGCCGCTGAGCATGAGCGTCAGCAGGAACACGGTGAGAAAGCGCCCGATCCACGAACCGGTCACCTGTCCTGCCGTGGCCACGCTGGAGGGTTCAACCGCTATCACCTGCTCCGGTTCGACGGGGAATCCGCGTTCCCGGAGGAGAGCATCCCGCTCAATCCCGCGGAGCAGGACGAGGAGACGCTGCATCCGACGGAGTCCAGCCTGGGATGCATCACGATCCTCCTGAAAGTAGATCGTGACAACCGGCACACCGGGAAGCCGGACGGGTTCTGAGGCTGTCGAATCCGATGACTGTCCTCGTCTCCGTCGCGCTCGCTCCTTCTTCTCAGCGTCTGCCTTTCGTGCCCGTGCGTCCGCTTCTCTCCCGTTCACCGCTTCCAGGTAGAAGTGGATGTCCTTCGATTTCAGGCTGGAGTCGGGAGAGGCGACGCGGACTTCCTCGAACCTGAACCCGGCCAGACTCTCCTCGTCGTCCTGTTCTTTCAGTTCAGAGGAACGGAAAAGCCTCCCTCGTGCCTGTGCGAGGAGCGCGCGCACGGTGTCGGCTTCTGTCCCGGTGACCGCGTACCGATAGACCGTCTCGGCCAGCGTCTTCTCCCGGCGTTGTTCGACATACCGGGTGCCGAACAGCATCAGGGGCATCACCGCGATCGGGAGGACGATGGAGAGGATGACGGTGCGGCGGTCGCGCGCCAGCATCCGCAGTTCGTGGATGAGCAGGGTTCGAACGGTCGTCCAGTTCATAGACTTTTACTCGTCACTCGTCACTTGTCACTCGTCACTACTTTTCACATAATGCACGAACACATCCTCAAGATAACGCTTCCCGGTCGCCTGGCGCAGGTTGTCCAACGTGTCGCACGCCAGGATATGTCCGCCATGGATGATGGCGATGCGGTCGCAGAGCTTCTCCGCTTCACTCATGATGTGGGTCGAGAAGAGGACCGCCTTGCCTTGCGCGCGGAATTCTTTGATGATGTCCTGCATCTCCAAGGCGTTGAGCACGTCCAGGCCGACGGTCGGCTCGTCGAAGATCAGCAGGGGCGGGTCGTGCGCGACCGTCCGGGCGATGGAGACTTTCTGCTTCATCCCGGTGGAGAGTTTATCCACGCGGGCGCGGGCGTAGCTGGCGATGCCGAAGCGGTCGATCAGGTAGTCCACCCGCCGGGCGACCTGATCGGACGGGTACTGGTTGATCCGCGCGAAGAATTCGATCGTCTCGCGCGCCGTCAGGCGCGGATAGAGGGCGGTGGACGCCGAGTAGAAGCCCAGGTTGCGCCGGACCGCCATCGGGTCGGTGGCGACGTCGTGTCCCATGATGGTCGCCGACCCGGCGGTGGGGACGAGGATAGTGGCGAGCATCCGCAGGGTGGTCGTCTTCCCCGCGCCGTTCGCGCCTAACAGACCGAAGATCTCCCCGACCCGGCACTCAAAATCGATCCCCTGCACCGCTCGGACTTCCCCCCTGGACTCGTCATAGAACGTCTTCGTCAGACTGCGTACGACGACCGGCTCATCCATCGCTGTCTCCTGTCCGGCGCTTCGTGCCGATCAGCCGTTCCTTGACAAACCTGCCGACATGACCTCCGTAGCTGCCGATCAACACATCTTCATACCGCAGGATGGCGGCGGCCAACCACATTGCCAGGACGATGCAAACGACCTCGACCGCCATCGTCAGCCCGATCAACGGCCAATGATAGATTCCCGCGATGCTCTCCCGGAACACCAGGCACACGTTGACGATGGGAATGAGCGCCAGGCCGGGGGTGAGTTCGAGTCCGGGCATCTGGAGGAACATGACGGGGAGCAGGACGGCGAGGTAGAACGGACTCACCATCGACTGGCCTTCCTTGAACGTCCGGGCGAACGAGGCCAGGATCATCATCCCGGCGGCGATGAACAGGGCGAGCAGGACGGTCACCACCGCGATCAACGGAAGCGAGAGCCAGGGAATCTGGAACGACAGGTCCTCGACGCGTCGGCCCAGGATGGGGCCCAGCATCGATTTTATGGAGAACGTCATGGCGATGAGGTTCAGGATTCCGGCGACACATCCCATCGTGGCCACGTACAGGTACTTCGCCACGACCAGGTTGATCCGCGAGGAGGCGACCGTCATCAGGGTTTCCCAGGTGGATTTCTCCCGCTCCCCGGCGGTGCAGTCGATGGCGGGGTACATACTGCCCACGGCGACCATGACGATGAGCATCATCGGGACCATCAGGCCTAAGAGAAACCGTCCCATCTGCTGGCCGGTGGCCACGTTGTGCGTCTCGACCCAGAACCGCTGGAGCTGGGCGGGCGTCAGCCCGAACTTCTGAGCTTCCTGCTCGAAGTACCCGTCTCGATAGCGTGACAGGTGGTCGGTGACCCGGTCCCGTGCGATCCGGCTGCGATCTTTGGAACGATCGTACGTCAGGCGGACGCGGAAGTTGCCCGTCAGGGACGCCGCGTCGAGTACCGGCGGGACTATGTCCACCAGCACGTCCAGGTTCCCGCTCCGGATGTCCGAATTCGGGTCGTCTGACTGTGTGAGTTCGACCTGTTTATCCTTCTTCAGATCATGCTGGAGCCGCTGGTGCTCCTTCGGAAGCCCCTTGAGCATCACGCGGGATGTGAAACCTTCCGTCTGGCCGACGACGAACGAAATGCCCGTGTACACCAGCCAGAGCAGCAACGGATACAAAAAGATGGGCAGGAGAATACTATTGACGACGATGTTCCGCTCACGCAGGGCGGACCGGAGTTCGTGCAGGTATAGGAGGCGAATGTCGGAGAGTTGGAGCATTGTCGTGAAGGAATGGATTCCCGCTTTCGCGGGAATGACAGGATGGAAAGGGGGCGGATCGGTTCTCTACATCCTGCGTCTCACAGGCTGGCGGGTGTCCCAGCGCGCCAGGAACTGCGCATGATCGACGATCTGGCCGGTCGTAAGAGACTCGAAGATGGCCTTTTCCACCTGGAGCACGTGGCGGCCTTCTTCGACCGTCATCGGCGGGTCGGTATCCTGGCGGATGGCCTCGCAGAGGGCGACCAGTTCATCGTAGTGGCCCATGTAGCCGTGCGGGCCCCTGACGTCCTTGAAATGAGCCTCCGGGTTGACCGGGCTGAAGTTCGGGCCTGAAAAAATCGTGGAGAAATCCGGCGCGGTCAGGGAGGTGCTCAAGTGACAGTCTTTGAACCGCTGGGCAAGGAAGACACAGCGATCTTTCCCGAAGAGTTGAAACGAATATTTGCTCATGAGCGCGTTGTACGCCCGACCGTGCTGAATGTAGCACGCCTGCGAGCCGTCCGCGAAGCGCAGCGTGGCGATGAAGCTGTCGGCGGGCAGGTGGGCGTCCAGGCCGTAATAATGCCCGCCCGACGCGTAGACGCTGACGAGCGGCGCGTCGTGGAATTGATGGACGATGAGGTCGAGGTTGTGGCAGGCCTGACCGGAGACGGTATCCGTGCACTGTCCGAACGTGATCCACGGGTTGGGCAGCAACGCCTTCGCTCGTTTGACCGCCGGGGCAAGCCGGTTGCAGAGGCCGATGAGGTATTTCACCCCGGCCTGACGTACGGCCTTTTCCAATTCCAGCGCCTCTTCAACGGTCACCGCGATGGGTTTTTCCATGAAGATGTGCTTTCCTGCTTTGGCTGCCGCGATGCCCAGCGCCGGATGGTGTCGCTCGCCCGTCTGGATGAGGACGCCGTCGAGGCTCGCATCCGCAAACACTCGCGCCGGGTCGTCCGTCGCGTACTCGCCCCCGAACTCCTTCAAGAATTTCTCCGCTTTCTCCTTCTGGACATCCGCGTAGGCGACCACATCCATGCCCGGAATATGCCGGGCGTTGAGCACGTGGAGGGTTCCCATCCCTCCACAACCGATACAGCCGAATCGCAGCGTGTTCAAGAGTTTTCTCCTTCTTATCCAAACGCCAGCCGCGCCCATTCGTCCGCGCTCTTCACCTCCTGCTCCGGACGCTGGCGGCTCCGCGCGAGATGGCCGTGTTCTTTCCGCAGCGTCGGCTGGGTCGCGTCCTGATACCGCCAATCCATGCTCCAGCGCACGGTCTTCGACCGGTTGGGCAGTCCCTGATGAAAGAGCATGTTGTGAAACAGCAC
>JACQVL010000319.1 GCA_016209865.1 Candidatus Latescibacterota bacterium
CGCGAAGACGACGAGCGACCCGGTGAAGAGCGCCAGATTCAGACAGACGAGACGCAATCGGGGGAACCACCCGGTATGATGGCCTGTCATCCTGACGCACGCTCCCTGTTGACGGCGGGAATCAACCGCTGTTGCACGAGCGCCCGGTAGATGAGTGTCGCGGCCAATCGGTGACCGGCCGCCGTCCAGTGCTTGTTGGCCATGAACCACAGCGTCGGAGTCTGCCCGGCCCGGTTCGCGTCCAGGAACGCGGGGGCCAGGTCGATGACCGGGATGTGATGCGCGGCGGCGAACGTGGTCAACTCCTCCCAGGCGGCTCTCCATCTCCCTGTCGGGTTGTTCACCTGCTTGATGTCGGGGATGAGGAGGAGCACAACCTCGGCCTGATGCGTCCGGGCGGTCTCAACGATCTCCAGCAGCAGCCGCTCCGTAACCTCGAACACCTCCGGGTCGATGGCGGAGGCTGGCTGTGGGGCAGGAGCGGGACCGGTTATCGGCGCTGACGCGGGAGCCGGGGAGGCAGCCGGCGGCGCGCGCAGGCCGGACGTGACCAGCCAGCGGTGGTACCGGTCGGCGAAGAAACGATACGCATAAGAGTGCGCCCACAGGACGTCCTTGAACGGGATGGGGAGCCGGCCGGGTTGCTGGCGGTTCTCCTGAACGGCGTGTGCGTACGCCTGTTTATCGTACAGATACCCGCCGACGAGCGTAAACCGGTCTGGCGGCAAGAGGTTCCCCTTCACATCGTTCGCCACGAAAAACCCGATCAGGACGAGATCGGGCTGGTACGCCAGTCCATCCTCCTTGAGATACTGGAGTTCCTGATTCGTCGCATACCCTGGGGCGCCCGCGTTGATGACGTCGTACTCAGACCCTCGTCGATTCGCCCGCAAGAGCCGTTCGAGTTGCTTCGGGTAGGCGTCCTCCGCGTCAACCCCGAACCCGAACGTGAACGAATCGCCTAAGGCAAGAACCCGGAACCTGCCTGGACGCTTCGGCCCGTACACACGGTCCCGGAGTCCCTGCTCGCTGATCCTCACCCGGACGCGGAACTCCGGGGTGACGTGCGTCCCGTCGAACCCGGGGGTCATCCGGCATCCCAACGTCTTGCTCAACCGCCAGAGGCCGTTGGGATGGACCTCGTATATCTGGGCGGTGAACAACCGGATTCCCACCTCAATGAGCCCGGCACCGAGCAGGAGCGAGCCAAGAAGGAGGCTGAAGGAAAAGAGGGTTTCACGGCGATTGCGCAGCATCACAACGGAAGTAAGAGCCAAAAGTTCAGCACGATGTCCGCGCACGGATCCCCGCTGGCGAGCCGGGAGACCCAGTGGGGGAGTTTCCACTGCCAGGGCGCGGGATGGGCGGCCAGCAGCGGGACGGCACTGAGCACGTTGCTGGTGACGATCAGGAGCAGCAGGATGATGGCGAGCGGCCGGTGTCGTACCCGAATCTCGTCCAACATGAACCCCACGATGATGAACGACAGCGTGATTGTCCCGGCCAGATACCGCGTCCAGACCAGCCGGGTAAACACCAGCGAGAACGCGACCGTCGTCCCGATGAGGATGAGAATCGGCAGACTGAGCTGGTGAACCGCATTCGGGCCTGGCTTCCAGAGTTCCCGCAGAACCAGGCTTACCATCACCGTCACGATCACGATGAAATAGGAACGCGGGTCGGCCAGGCGGGTGAACACCCAGGGCGAGAGACCCGGCCATGTCTGATCGAGCCAGACCCTCCCCCCCTCGAACACCGGCGTCATGAACGGGCTCGACGTGACCACGAACCCGCCCCACAGCAGACCCGCCGTCCACGGTAACCACGCGGCTGATCGGGCGTGCCGGGTGACGATGAGAAACACGACGACAAGGGCATAGGGTAACCCGACCAGGTTGATCTCGTTCGCGCAGAGTCGCAGGTTGTTGAGCATCGTGACCGGCGGACTCTGCCAGATTCCCATAAGGAAGTCGAGCGGCCAGTGCCAGGACAGCCGGTGACTCGGCACGGCCAGCGTGACTCCTAAGAACACGCTGACGAAGACGAGGAGCGCCATCCGTCGCGAGCGCCCACGCGTGCACAGGAGGCAGTGGAGGGTGACGCCGACCGCGACCGGGACAAAAATATAGAAGCTCGTGTAAAAGAAGAGCACCATCGCGCCGATGCACTGCGGGAGGCCGGACGGCTTGCGCTCGAGGAGATCGAGATACGCCCACACGAACCACAGGGTCGCGCAGATCGTGAGCGAGGTGTATCGGCACTGTCGCATCAAGAACAGAAGGGGCGCGGACGTGGCGAACGTGAGGGTGCTGAAGAGCGCGGCAGTCGGGTTCCGCAGGATGCGGTCGGCGACCCGATAAAAAAGCGGGATCGTCCCGACGGCGATCAGGACAGCGGGCAGCCGGGCCGCCCAGGTAGAGATGCCGAACACCCGGAACGACAGGACGGTCAGGTAGATGTTGAGTCCCGGATAGACGCCATAGAACCCCTTATCTCGAACGAAGTGTTGGATCAAGTCCACGATGGAAGGGTCGCTGTGATACAGTGTGGTCGCCCATCGGATGATCGTCCCCTCATCCGGGTCTAACGCGAGATCGCCCAGCCGGTAGAACAGGAGTGGGAGAGAACCGGCCATGATGGCGAGCAGGGCTTTGTGCATGGGCGTGCGGAGCATACCAGACGGATTTTCCATCGCGATGGGCGGCTCGACGAGGCCGGGCACAGCCCGTCATCGCGTCCGTGTGAGCGGCGGGGGACGCTTCACCCGGTAGATGCGCTCGCGTCCGGCGTAGTACACGCACGTGAACGTCTCCGGGCGGGATTCCGCCCAGGCGCTCTCGATGTCGAAGCGTTCGTGTTGATTGATCGGCTGAACACCTTTGCGTCCGAGGGCGAACAGGTAAAGATAGTCGATGCGCTGGCGAATGAGGTCCTGTTCCCACTCCATCAGTCGTTGAGCCCGCTGTGCGGGAGGATCATCGCGCGTGAGCCGTGCACTGAGCCAGATCACCTCATTCTGGAGATCGTACCCGAACAGGGGATACGGCCCCACGTTGCAGGCGATCCGCGCCCCCTGCGAGACAGTGGCGCGGGCGATCCATTCCCAACTCACCCCGTACCCGTACCAGGTCGGCCAGGTGTCGTACTTATGGGCGCGGTACGCACGCTCCCATCCGTGGAGTCCGAGCAGTACCAGCCAGGCGGTGAAGATGAGGACAGGCGGCGAGGAGGCGACCGCCGCGAGACGCGGGGGAACTGTGCGCCCGGCGCGCGCGGCCGTCAACAGCCGCCAGACGACGATCCCGCCGGCGACCGCCAGGACGGCCGAGAGGATGCGGGTCGGCATCCGGTGCACCGGCCACTGGCGCGTAAACCCTAAGAACGACGAGATGATCGTCACCCCGACCAGTCCCCAGGTGCCGTACCATCGGCCCCGCTCCCCCATCTGGGCGACCGTCCACCCGGCTAAGATGACGCAGAGCGCGATCGTCGCTAAGAGATGCCGGATGGCCATCGGACCGGCATAGTAGCCAAACCGAGTATAGATCAATAACGAAAAGACAACAGGAAAGACGACGAACATCGGCAGGACGACCTCCCGCCAGCGCCGGGTGCGCAGGAGCTGCACGAGTCCGTACACCACGCTCAGGCCGATCAGGACAGACAGGCCGACGCTCTTCAGGCTCTGAGGAGACAGCATGAACAGGGAGACATGAAACACCGGACGATAAGGGTTGAACAACTCATCCAACGAGGATACTGTACTGAACGGATACACCCGGTGTCTCGTGATCAAATCGTCCAGGTGGGTGATCCCTCCGATGCCGAGCGGGACGCTCATCAGCAGGAACGCATGAAGCAGGGCGGTCGCGCGCCGTCCCTGGCGGGATTCCGGGCGGGATCGTCCCTTATTCCAGGCGTAGACGACCAGCAGCACCAGCGGCACTCCGTAGTAGACTGAGTTATACTTCGAGCTCAGGAGTAACCCCAGGGAGAGCGATAGCAGCACGACCGTGCTGAATCGGTAGGCCCGGGCGAGGGACAGGCCGAAGTGGAGCGCGACGAGGGCCGTCCCGGCCATCTGCGTATCAGGGTCGGTCAGCGCGATCCCGTTCGCTAAGTATGCCGGTATCGTCAGGACGGCGGTCGCCGTGATGAATGCCAACCGTCGGTCGACGCCCAGACTGCGGCAGATGCCGTAGCTGGCGACACACCCCATCAGGATGAACGGAATCTGGCAGAACCGCGCGACAAAATCGTGATGGAACGGAAGCAAGAACCAGGCCATGATCAGCCCGGTGCCGTGCGGGTAAGCATACCGGTCCATCAACTGGATCGGGATGCGCCCACTCTGGAGCCATTCGACCGGCCGCATGAAATGGAAGAACAGACTGTCGATGCTGATCGGCGGGTTGAGTGAACTGATCCCGAACACGAACGCAAACACGCAGCACGTCACGGCGCCGGCCAGGATCGTCGCCCGGCTACTCGTGATCAAGTCGAGTCCGGTCTGCAGGAAGCCTGTGACGGCCCGCCGGCATGCTGTCCAGGACGGCGCGACGAGCCATCCCATCCGGATGGCGATGCCCGTCAGGCCGAGACAGCCGGCCTGCGCCGCCGACACCGTGACCAGCGAGAGATGGCCGGCCAGGCCGAGGTACAACTCGGTGACAGTAATCTGCGACAGCGCGATGACGGCCACCCCTAAGATCGCGTCCGTCCACGTCCCCGACCGATGAAGGTGGGTGTACAGGAGCACGGCGTTCGCCAGGACGACGCCGTTTAACACGCACAACACGACGTACGGCCTGAACACCGGGTGGACGGCCGTACCCGCGAGGAGGATGAGTCCGATGAGCGTGGCGCTATGACGAAAGGAACGCATACAGGATCATCCGTGTGAGATCATCGTTGTAGGGGCGATCCTTGTGATCGCCCACATCAGGGCGAATACAAGATTCGTCCCTACCGACCCATCACCTCATCGCAATACCGCGAGTGAACCTCGTTCCCCCTCGATATTGCCGCACAGAACGTGCGGGACGATGACGGGGTCAGCCGAACGGCAAATCTCTTCGGCCAACCGCCGCCGGTGCGCGTCCCCGCACCACCCTAAGTACAGAATGGTTTTCGTCGCGACCGGAATCTTCCGGGCGTACGCTTGCGGATGGCTGACCACGCGCCCGATGACCTCGCAGGTGAGGGGTTGTCCTGGACGTAGCCCGGTGAGCGCCGTGACGCGTTCCGGCCGGTGGACGAACCGTTCGTCGAGAGGGAGGCCGACGCTGTGCAGGCCGACGACGATGACGCAGTGCGTCGTCCAGACAGGCACGACCGGCTCATCCGCGCCCGGAGCCTTGAACGGCCTGGTCCGGGCGCCGTCCGCTTTGATCAACAGCAGAGCCGCCGGACAGACCGCGCGGAGGGTGTCGAGTGCGCCGAAGTCGAGGCCGCGCATTTTATCCGGCCGCACGCGGTCGCCGACGATCGTGAGATGAGGCTCCCTCGTCAGGCGCTCACGCAGCCGGGCGGACCAATCGGGGTCCTCGGCGGTCACCAGCATCCCGTTGGACTGCCGAGAAGTCGGCGGATGGAGATGGGTGCTGGAGGTGGTCATGACCGTGTCGCCCCGGCCGAGTCCCTCGGCGGCGAGATGGTACATCAGGGTGGCCTTGCCGCCGCTCCCGACGACCGAGACGACATCCCCGCGATGAATACCGAACGTGTCGAGAAAGGAAAGCATAAGAGTATTTTGGATTTTGGATTATAGATTTTGGATTATAACTTCTGAGAAAACCTCGATTGCTTGTATAGTCTATCTCAATCCAAAATCCAAAATCTAAAATCCAAAATTGTCAGTTCTCACCACCGATACACCACCGTATACCCTACCCTGGCTTCACCATCTTTGGGGACGGGGACGTCGAACTCGATCGTCCACGCATCCCGTTTCCGGTACTCCTGGCTCGACTGTCTGATGTACCAGTCGTTCCTGCCCAGGTGCTCGACGACGGTGATCGTCACCGGGTTAGCAGTATGGTTGCGGAGGACGATGTCGAGGCTCTCTTCTCGCGACCGGTCGGACACCTGCCGGACGGTCGTCTGTTTCCGCTCGCCGGCCAGGTCGAACGCCGTCCCGACCGTCACCCGCGCCGTCTCGTCCTTCGCCAGGTCTTTCAGCCCATCCTCGCCTAAGAACTGGCGGCTGCCCGTCGCCCCCTCCTGGTACACCCGGACTTTCCCCCGTGGCAAGGGGAGGCCGAGTCCAGCCCGCTGGCTGTTCTCGAACTCGAAGCGGGTCTGCACCGCCGTGGGCATCCGCGCCCCGTCGTAGATGTACTGCTTCTTCGCTCTCACCTTCGTGTCGGCGAGCAGGGCAAGCTGGACGGTCTCGTTGTCCCCGACCCGCGCCCGCCGGTCGAGGGTGTAGGCATGGTACTCGAACAGCGGCTGTTCGTCAAACTGCTGGGCGATCTCTTCTCCGGCTAACACCCGCCCCATCGTCCGCGCCATCCTGGCCGGCAGTCGCTCTGGCTCTGCCCGATTGACGTCCCCGGCCACGAGCGTCAGCGCGGCGTTCTCGTAGGTCGCCCCCGACCGGTTGTCGATCGACGCCCAGCCGGAGAGGGTCAATTCCGTTTCCTGAGCGCTCACGACGGCGGTGTACTCCGCATGCCAGGACATCCCGCCCGTCAGGTAGCTGACCTCGATGCGCTGCGGCCCGGCCGTCCCGGTGTTCTCGACCAGCCAGGCCAGGGCCGGACGGGTGACGAGTCCGCCGGGGAGGCCGGGGAGGCTCACCCGCCGGACCGCGTCCCGCCGGATGAGGTCGATACTGCCGTTCTCCCGCATCAGCGTCAGGTCCCCGCCGAGGCCGAGCAGCCGGCCGCGGACGGGAGTTCCCGACCCCTCGACCTCGACTTCAACGTCCCGGTCGATGTACTTGCTCAGCAGTATCTCCGGGTTGATGAGGTCGTACGTGAACCGCTGTTCGAGGACGGCCACCCGGTCCGGGGCCGCCAGCGACCGGACCCGGACGGAGGTCGGGTCGATCTGCGCCGGCACCCCGGCCAGCGTCGCGGTCGTGCGTCCTTTCGCTAAGTCGAGCGTGCGCACCTCCCGGACGAGGCCGAGGTTGTTGGAGTAGACCGTAAGACCGACCTCCCGGTCCTGCGCCAGTCCGGCCGCGGGCGTGATCCAGGCTGAGAGCAGGCAGAGTAGAATCAGGGCGCACACAGCGCCTACATCATGTCTTTGGCGGTCTCGACCTGCTTCCATGCGTTCCCTTCTTTCACTTCGAGCTTATCGGGGAGAATCTGGGAGGCGTGAACGACCGTGCCCGTCACCCGCACCGTCTTCCCGACGTGGGCGCTGTAGCCTTTCGACATCGAGAGAAAAACATAGACGGTGCCGGTCTTCTCGTCGAGCACGCCCACAGGCGTCCCGGCGGTCGCGCATCGGGTCGCGCATTCTTTGTGATCCCCTCCCCGGTTGGCCTTGTCGAGCGCGTAGCAGCGCGCGTCGACGAGCTCGCCTTCGATCGTCTTCGTTTCCTCGGCCGCCCGGAGGAGCGACCCCGCAGCCATCACTGTCATGACGAGAACCGCCGCGACGAGGGTGATGTATCCGTCTCGTCTCATCGTGCTATGCCTCCTGAAGAGTGTGGTTGATGGAATCCGGCGTCAGCCCCTGAGCCGCTGAAGCGCCGGGGAATCGTTCCCCACACATAATAGAAAATAGGAGAGCCGGTCAAGCCTTTTTCGGCCGTCCATCCCCTTTTGCGGCTGGGAACCGGCGACCGCGTCCGGCTGACGGGCTTGCCTCTCCCGGTCGTTCGCGTTATATTGGGGACACCTCATCCATGGCGGATTGTCATTCCGCAATCCGCAATCCGCAATCTAAAATGCACGGAGTACACTCATGGGATTCGCGACAGATGCCATCCATATCGGCCAGGGGCCCGACCCGGAGACGGGCGCGGTGACGATCCCTCTCTACGCGACCTCGACGTTCGCGTCGGATGAACTCGGCCGGTCGAAGGGGTTTGATTACAGCCGGACGAACAACCCGACGCGGCAGGCGCTCGAGCAGAACGTCGCGGCGCTGGAAGGAGGACGGTTCGCCCGCGCCTTCAGTTCGGGCGTGGCCGCCATCTGCGCGGCGGTGATGACCGTCGACGGGGGCAGCCACATCATCGTCACCGATCCGGTCTACGGCGGCAGTTACCGGCTGTTCGAGCAGGTGCTGAAGGGGTATGGCTTGGAGTTCTCGTACGTCGATGCGTCGGACGCGGAGCGCGTCCGGGCGGCCATCACGCCCCGCACCCGTATGGTCTACATGGAAAGCCCGACCAACCCGTTGATGACCTTAGTCGACCTCCGGGCGGTCTCGGACATCGCCCGCGAACACGGCCTCCTCCATGTGGTCGATAACACCTTCATGAGCCCGTATTTCCAGCGGCCGCTCGACTTAGGCACGGACATTGTCGTCCACAGCAGCACGAAGTACCTGAACGGCCACTCCGACCTGTTAGGCGGGATTGCCGTGACCAACGACGACGCGCTGGCCGGACGGCTGCACCTCCTCCAGCGTTCGATCGGGGCGGTGCCCAGCGCGTTCGACTGTTGGCTCACCCTCCGGGGCATCAAGACGCTGGCCGTCCGGATGCGACAACATCAGGAGAACGCGATGCAGGTCGCCCGGTACCTGGAGCAGCACCCGAAGGTGACGGCGGTCTACTACCCCGGCCTGGAGCGGCATCCGCAACACAACCTGGCGAAGCGGCAGATGAGCGGGTTCGGCGGAATGCTGTCGTTCGAGGTGGACGGGCTGGATGCCGCCCGGACGGTCGTCAACTCTCTCCGTATCTTTGCCCTGGCGGTCAGCTTAGGCGGGGTGGAAAGCCTGGTCGAGCACCCCGCCATGATGAGTCACGCCTCCATCCCACGAGAGGTGCGGGAACACAGCGGCATCCGGGACGGCCTCATCCGGCTGTCCGTCGGCATCGAGGATGTGGAGGATCTGATCGGCGACCTGGACGCGGCGCTGGCGCGGGCATGAATCAAGAGCAAGGTCGAAGGACGAAGGTCGAAGGACGAAAATAAAGACGAGTTGTTTTGTCCTTTTCGTCCTTTGTCCTTCGTCCTTTTCGTCCTTCATCCTTATACTTCCCACTCTCCCGCCGGGTTGATCCAGCGTCGTCGCGGGCGGGGGCGTTCGAAGTACCGGACGAGGAACATCCCGACGAGAAACCCCCCGATATGAGCATACCAGGCGACTCCCCCGCCGCCGCCCGCGCTGTTCAGCACCTGCATCAGAAACCACAGACCGAGCAGAATAACAGCCGGGATATGGATGATGCGGAAGAATATGAAAAAGAAGGGAAAGATGACGAGGGTTTTCACGTTCGCGCGGGGGAACAGGACGAAGTACGCCCCTAACACCCCCGCGATCGCCCCGCTCGCCCCGATCATCGGCACGGTCGAGTTCATGTCAGCCAAGACGTGCGCCAGGCTCGCGCCCAGGCCGGCGATCAGGTAAAACACGACGAACCGGACATGGCCCATCGCGTCCTCGATGTTATTCCCGAAGATCCAGAGGTAGAGCATGTTGCCCCCGGCGTGCATGAGGCCGCCGTGGACGAACATCGCGGAGAAGAGCGCCAGCGGAAAGGGGAGGAAGGCGGGCGGGTAGGCGTGGAGACTGCCGGGAATGGGAATCTCAGACCGGTCGATGAAATGCGTCACCTCGAACGGGATGGCGGCGGTGCGAAAAATAAACGCCTGCTCGGCCTCTGGACTCAGGACAAGCTGGAAGAGGAAGACGATCGCATTGAGGATGATCAGCCCGACCGTCACGACCGGCCGAGAGTACGTCGGATTATCGTCTTTGAGGGGAATCATAGCAGATGGACGGGACGATGCCCTCGGCCGGGTCGTGTCAGAGATGGATTCCCGTTCGCACGGAAATGACAGTCAGAAGCGACAGCACGGTTGATCGACGCCAGTCAATATACCCTCCGGTATGCTCCTGTCAAGGAGTCACTATCATCGGCGATTCTGCTCCTCCTGCTCCAGCTCCTGGAACGCTTTGTCCGCGTTCTCCTTGATCAACTCCTGCATCTCCCGGCTCAACTCCCGCATCTGCTCGACCTGATTCTTGAACGCGGTCACGTCGAGCATGGCGAGCGCGTACTCGGTCCGCTCTTTCTGGTCGTAGTACCGGTTGACGATCTGAGCACCCGACAACTCCATCGACGTGAACACTTTCGTCGCCTCTTGCGCGAACTGCTCCGGGCTTTCCCGGTTGTCCAGTCCCCCGCTGATCGACCGGGAATAGACTTTCACTAAGTTCTCGACCTTCGTCTTGAACACACGGGCGAGGTCCGCGCGCGCCTGCGCGTCCGCCACGTTGCGCCGTAGGCTGGGCGACGAGACGTTGCTCGCCGAGCCGACCGCATAGAACGCCTTTCCCTTGTCGCCTTTAAAGAACCCGGCGCCCTGATCGATCCATTTCGGACGGTCCTCGGTCGGCGTCAGTTGGCGACTCCCCCCGCAGCCCATCACGATGACCATCATGCCTGTTGCGACGAAGAGCCAGTTCATTCGGTGTCTCATGGGGAACCTCCTTGGAAATCAGTGACGAGTGACAAGTGGCGAGTGACGAGCAAAACAAGAAGTCGATCATTCAGCATGACTGGATTCCCGCTTTCACGGGCATGACAACCTTCTGCACCGATCTTGCAGAGCGTTGGTATTACTCGTCACTCGTCACTGCTCTTTTAATACCTCACCAACACCCGGTCGACATCGTCGCCCTGGAGTTCGGGCGTCTGTTCCCGGTCGAGCCGGCCCGCCTGCTCTGTGACGTGCTCCCGGACGTACGCGTACAACTCCCGCACGGTGATCGTGCTATCCTCGTCCTTGTCTGCGTCCCCTTTGAGACCTTTCAGGAGGAAATAGGTGAACACCCCGTGGGATTTCTCCGGATAGCTGGAGCTCACCTGATTCCCGCTGGAGGCGGTCAGGACGATCACCCGGCCGCCCAGCTCCACCCGTCGCGGCTCGACCGCGATGCCGCGCGCGCCCGCTAACAGGAGCTCGACCTGATCCCCCCGGCCGACGCGCCCGCTAAAACAGGCATCTAAGATGACGGTCACCTGCCGGGCGGGAAGCTGGTTCAGGTTCCGGTACAACTCGTCCAGCCGGTAATTCGTGGGGGTATAGTTCGGGTCCCCGTCGGACGGGACGAGGTAGGCGTCGCGTGTCGTCAGGTCCGGCACCCCGTGGCCGATGTAGTAGATGAACACCTCCGTCTGCTCCGGCTTGATCCGCTTGGCTAACCATCCCTGCTCCGGGTCGAATACCTTCCGGAACTCCCCCTGCGTGGCGTCCCGGTCCATCCGGACGTAGATGTTGCTCTCTTTCAACCCCAGCGTCCGGATGAAGTATTCCCGTACGACGGTCGCGTCGTGCCGGGCGTACGGGACGGCTGGGGCGTACCGGTAATCCTCGATGCCCAAGATCACGCCGAGGGCATCCGGCCGCTGGGTTTTCGACGAGACGACCTCGTCCACGTCGACGACCGGCAACGACGTCGAGCTAACGTCCGGCCGATCCCGCCGGGACTTCGCCGGGGCGGCCACGATGCGGCTCTTCCCGGAAGCCAGGGCCAGGCTGAGAGACACTGACTCCCCCGCTCGCATCACCTCGACCGCCAGCTCTCCCCCTTGCCTGGTCGTCTCGATCACCTCCTGTTCCAGTTCGCTCATCGTGCTCATCGCTTTCCGGTTCACCCGGACGATGATATCCCCCTTCCGGAGGCCTAATCGTTCGGCGACCGTGCCGTCGAGGATGCTGGCGACAAGCAGTCCTAAGCTGGTTTCTTCGACCTTCGCGCCTAAGGAGGCGGTCTGTTTCTGGAGGGCCCCGATCACCTGCGTCAACGAGGCCAGGTTCAGCCGGTACAGCCGCTCAGAGGACTTCAGCTCGACCGCCTTCTGGTACGCCTGTTTCGCCTCGGTGTACTGTCCGGCGTGTTCGTAGAAAACCCCTAAGTTATTCCACACCGCCGCGCTCTCCGGCTTCCGTTCGAGCGCCCGGCGCCATTCCCGTCCCGCCTGATCCCACTGGCCGTTGCGGGCGAATTTGACCCCGGTCTTCGTCTCCTTATCCGTCTTCAGCCGCCGGACGACGCTGACCTGGCGCGGGGAGACCTGGTCGGCCAGCTCGCGGGCCACCTCGGCGGAGAGACTCTGGAGGAGCTCGGACCGGTCCGGGATCGTCGCGCTCAGACGCTGCTCGACGGTCATCACCGCCACCGATGCGATGAGAGTCGCCAGGAGCTTGACACCCCAGGAGGCGGCTGACTCCCCGGACATCGTCAGGTCGGGCGGCTCGTCGGAAAACACGAGCTTCCGGCGGGTGACCCGGCGGGAGGCGCTCCGGGAGGCGAGGATGTTGCCCGTCGCCGCCTCGACGAACCGGAGGTTGACGGAGACGAACCCGCTCCGGTTGAGGAACCGCTCGGTGTAGGCGACGTGCTTGTAGACCGGCACCTGCTTCTGCTTCGGCACCCGTTTGACGACGTTCACCTTTTTCGTCTTCTCGACCCACTTACCCCCTTCTTTCACGCGGACTTTGGCGATCTCCTGGACGGTCCGGGATTCATACTCGGTGACGGTATCGTACCGGACGAGCACCCGTTTGGAATTGCTCTGCATCGTGTAGTCATCGTCGACGCCGCCGTCCACGTCCCCGTCGATGACCGCGTCCACGCCGAGCATCCGACCGGCTTCGGCGATGTCCTGGATCGCGCCCCCGGCCAAGCGAGTCGAGGCCCGGTCGGGCTGGACGACGGTGAAGTACTGGTGCCGCATCAGACTCTGAACGAGCAGCGACCCGACCTTCGTGCTGACTGCGTCGTCCTGGGATTTCAGTCCGATGAACGCGATCGTCCTGACCTGGGAAACGTCGAAATCCGGCGGCTGGTAGGCTAAGAAGGAGATCGTCTTCGGCCCGGCGCACCCGGCGAGGCCTATCAAACCGATCACGATGGCGATGACATAGGGGCGAAGCATGTGCCTCTCCGATGGTAACGCCCGATTCTGGAGATCAGCACATGCTTCACCCCTACACCGATTATTTTTCCACGGTCGTTTCATTCCCCGAACCCCGAATCCCTAACCCCGAACCCCTGTTCTTTCGCCCTTACTGCCCCGTGGTCGTAATCCGGATGGCCGCCTGGCCGAATAGGTCGGGACGCGCTCCTGTCGTCAGGCGCTGGATCGTGTTTCTCACCGTCCCGGACAGCAGCACCCCGCCACTGACCTCCCGGCCGTCGAGGCGGGGGAAGGGGGTGGTGCTGGCGAGGGCGATGAGCTGCTCGACCCCGAACGGCGGCCGGACGACCAGGTCGAACGCATCATCCGGGCCGGGGATGGTGTACACCTGTCCGGCGGCTACCCGGTCATCCCCCTTCAGCCGGTTGGGGAAGATTTGCAGCGTGTGGCCATCCGCCTGGCGGTAGAACAGCCGGAGACGGCAGTCGGCCCCCGCGCGAACGTAGACGGTCAGCCGTTCCCCCTCGGCGTACAGCCCACCGTCCCCCCGGTCTGTCCACACGACGAGCGGGAGGCCGTGAGCAGAAGGCGGAAGATCGTCCGGGATCACCGGCGGCCGGAGGTCGTACGGGATCGTCCGCCTCGGGATGACCACGCTGGCGGAGGCGAGCCGTACCCCGTCCGTCCCGGTGACGCGCGCGTTGACGATGACGCTGTCCCCCCGTTCCCAGTAATCCCCCCAGATGACCGCGTCCGCCCGCACCGCCCGGGCGATCGTCTCCGCCGCGTTCGGGTCGCCGAAGTCGGCGAAACGGGCCGACCGGTCGATGCGTTCGACCAGACGAACCCGGCCGGCGCCGGCTAAGGCGGCGTTGAGGGACCGGCGGAGCGGGCCGGTAAACGGCCCGGCGATACGGGTATCCTGGTAGGTAAACCGGTCGACGACGACGGCGGTCTCCGGACGGAGCGTCCGGCTGAGCCGGCAGGCGAGTTCACCCAGGCCATCCTCCAGTCCGAGGGTCCCGGGCAACAGGACGAGCCGGCCGCTTAGACTGCCCAATCGCTCGACCCATCGGCCAGTCTGGGCTCCGGGCGCCTGTGCCCGAACGGCCGCGGTGTCGATCACAGCCATGACGACGCACGCCGCTTCGCCGCACGTCCCGGCCTGAGAGACGGTGGCGGACACCGTCCCGTCCCTCGCCGTGACGCCCGGGCTTTCCAGGCGGCCGGTTCCCTGGGCGATCAGAAATCTGACGGGGAACCCGGCGGCCGGGACGGGCGCGCCGGACGGGGCGAGGGTGAGCCGGACGGTCAGCCGGTCCGGCACCCGTCCCTCCTCGATGCGCTGCTGGTCTCCCGCGACAGGACTGAAGGCGAGGCTTGAGACAAGCCGCCCGATCGTCCGTTCGATGTCCATCACCGTCGGACTAAACGCAGACGAGCGTGCTTCCGTGTCGAGCAACGCCTCCACCTGATCCCCCACGAGCGCCCGGTACAGCCCTTCATCGGCTTCCGCGCCGGCCCGGTCATCAGCCGCCTGGGCGTACGCTAAGAACCCCCGGTACGTCTCCCCCGCCGCCAGGTCGCGGTCGCCCTGGGCGATGTAGGTCGCCGCCCGCTGCGCCACCACCCGGAGCTTCTCAGCGACCCGTTCCGCCGCCGCCTGCCGATCGAGCAGGGCGAGCGAATAATACGTCCTGGCCTTCTTATGGTACCATCGATCTTTGATGACCACCCCGTCTAAGGTAAGCGACACCGAGGTCTCGACGGTCTCTTCGATGTCGTGCGTGACCGTTGGACGGGTCGTCGACCCGCGTTCCGCTTCTTTGGCCGTCAGCCGGGCGGTCACGGTGACCCGAATCTGTTTGGCGATCTCCGCGCGGGCCAGGTCGTCCGCCCGCTGCCGGTCGCGATCACGGTTCCCGGTCGACTGCGCGATGCCCACGCCCTGAATAAAGAGACTGTTCGTGGCGTTCGGATGTTTCACCCAGCCAGGCTGGGCGGCGGCCGGAGGAACGGCCAGGCAGAGGGCGAGGGCCACGATACTCAGCATCATGGATTCCCGCTTGCGCGGGAATGACAACCCTTTCTTCTGCGTTATTCTCATA
>JACQVL010000321.1 GCA_016209865.1 Candidatus Latescibacterota bacterium
CATCTGCGCCGGGTTCTCGTCGGGCGCCAACGTCGCCTGTGCGCTGAAACTCGCCCGGAAGGCGGCCAGCGGGACGGTGATCGTCACGACACTGAATGATTCCGGGTCGAAGTACCTGAGCACGGACTTGTTTCCGGGATAAGGATGAACGTATGCCCAACATCGTCCGGTACGGCATCATCGGGTGCGGCGGCATCGCGCACGGGTAC
This sequence comes from Candidatus Latescibacterota bacterium, assembly GCA_016209865.1. Classification (GTDB taxonomy): domain Bacteria; phylum JAAXHH01; class JAAXHH01; order JAAXHH01; family JACQVL01; genus JACQVL01. Next base: position 210 of record JACQVL010000321.1, read on the forward strand.
CATCTCCGTGAGCTGACCGCCATCCCCGCCGCAAGACTCATCGCCACCGCAGACACCGACGGCGAACGAGCGAAAGCGACGGCAGAACGGTACGGCGCGGAAGTATGGTACACCGACTACACACGCCTGCTCGCCCGCGACGACATCGACGCGGTCATCGTCTCCACCTGGCACCCGACGCACGCGGCCATCGGGATCGCCGGCCTGGAAGCCGGGAAGCACGTGCTCGTCCAGAAGCCGCTGACGACGAAGATGGCGGACGCCGACCGGTTCGTGGACGCGGCACAAGCGGCGCGCGCACGCGGCCAGAAAATCCAGTGCTTCCCCTACAACTGGTCGCCGAAGTACGAGATGGCGCAGCGGCTGATGGCGGAGGGGGTGATCGGCAAGCCGTGTATGGGTCGGGCCAGGGTGGCCCACAGCGGGCCGACCCGGGGGTCATGGTTCTACGACCCGGCGCGCGCGGAATACGGCGTTTCCGTCGACCTCGGCGTGTACGCGGTCAGCATGCTCACCGGACTGTTAGGGCCGGCGACGAGCGTCTCCGGACTGGTGCGGGCGTTGGAGGAGGGCGTCCAGATCGACGACAACGCTTGCATCCTGATGGAATTCGCCAGCGGGGCGATCGGGACGGCGGAGACGAGCTGGACGGAAGCCGCGTCGCAGGAAGGGACGGTCGTCTACGGCATGGATGGAACGTTGTACCTCGACCTCGCCGGGACGCCCCTCTCCGTCTTCCTGAAGAAGCCCGTCCGGGGCTGGGTGCGGCCGGACGTCCCGCCGATGCCCCCCAACGCGACGCACCAGCACTTCATCGACTGCATTCTCAAGGACGAGCAGCCGAAGGGAACGCCGGAGCACGCCCGGCACGTCGTGGAGATTCTGCTGGCCGCTCACGAGTCGTCCCGGACCGGGCAACGGGTGACGATCAGGACGACGTTTTAGATACCGTTACGGGGCAGAAAATGAGACCTCTCTCTTTCATCTTTGCCTTCACTCTTTTCCTCTTCGCATCCCAGACAAGGGGACAGGGCGTGAACCTCTCTTCCCTCAACACACGCGCGGAAAGTTCTCAGTATACAGAGACGACGCGGTATGAGGAGGTCATGGCGTTCCTCACCACCGTGACCAAAGCCTCAAAACAGATGCACCTCACCTCGTTCGGGTACACGACCGAAGGCCGGTCGCTGCCGCTGGTCGTCGTCGGCCGCGTGAAGGATGCCAGTCCAGAGGCGGTGTTCGCGTCGAAGAAAACCCGTGTCTTCCTCCAGGCGAACATCCACGCGGGGGAGGTGGAGGGGAAGGAAGCCCTCCTGATGCTCCTGCGGGCGCTGGCGACCGGACAGCATGCCCAGTGGGCGGATTCGTTAGTGCTGCTCATCGCCCCCATCTACAACGCGGACGGGAATGAACGGGTGAGCCTCTACAACCGGCCGCTGCAGTACGGCCCGGTCGGCGGGATGGGCCAGCGGCCGAACGCGCAGGGGTTCGACCTCAACCGCGATCACATGAAGCTGGAGTCGCCCGAGGCGCGGTCGCTCGTCCGGCTGATGCGCCAGTACGACCCCCATGTCCTGGTCGACCTGCACACGACGGACGGGACGGTTCACGCGTACCATCTCACCTATTCCCCGCCGCTCAACCCCAATACCTACGCTCCGATCATTTCTCTGCTGCGCGGCGACTGGCTCCCCTCGATGACGAAGACGATCAAGCAAAAGTACGGGTGGGATTATTACTACTACGGCAACCTGCCGGGGCCGGCCGGCCCTGACGTCGGGACGCCGCGCGGCTGGTACACGTTCGACCACCGTCCGCGCTTCAACAACAACTACATCGGCCTCCGGAACCGCATCGCCATCCTGAGCGAAGCGTACTCATACGCGATATTCGAAGAGCGGATCCGCGCGACCCTCTATTTTGTTGAAGAGATCCTCAACTACGCACAGACTCACTCATCCCGGATTCGCCAGGTCGTCGAGGCGGCAGACGCCCGTTCGATCGTGGGTGAGTCGTTCGCGGTGCGGGCGCAGTTCGCGCGCAGTTCCACGCCGGTCGAGATCCTGCTGGGTGAAGTCGCCCAGGAGAAGCATCCGTATACCGGCGCGGCCATGTGGCGACGGCTGGACGTGCGCAAGCCGGAACGGATGGACGAGTACGGGACGTTCGAGCCGACGGAGACCGTGACCGCTCCCAGGGTCTACTTCGTTCCCCCGGCCCTCAAGAACGCGGTGGATCGCTTGGAGGCGCACGGCATCCGGTACGAGACGCTCACGGCGGAGCGGAGGCTGACGGTCGAGCGGTTCCGCATCGACTCGACGAAAGACGCGGATCAGCCATTCCAGGGCCATCGTGAGCGCACCCTGTTCGGGGCGTACGAGCGGATGGAGGTTACCCTTCCCGCCGGGACGCTCGTCGTCCCGGTCGATCAGCCGTTGGGCCGTCTGGCGTTCTACCTGCTGGAACCGCGCTCCGACGATGGCCTCGTCGATTGGGCGCTGTTGGACGATGTGCTCGCTGGCGCGAAGTACTATCCGATCCTGCGTCTGCCAGCGGACGCGGATAAAGGTGAAAAAGGCCGATGAGAGGAATTCCCCGCCACCCCCTGGATCTTCTCAGGGGATAGGCTGTGACAGAAGGCAAGCTGTGCTATCGGTTTGCGACTTTCTTCAGGAGGAAGACGAATCCCCTACCGCTCCCCTCATGTTCTCAGGGGATATGCTGTGACAGAGGGCAGGCAGTGCTATGAGTTTGCCACTTTCTTTAGAAGAAAGTGGCATAACCAACATATTTCATGGCACAGCAAAGCACCATGGCAACGATACAAACGATGGCACCGCATCGATTGAAGCAGAATTCGTTCTCTCTTCCGACCTTTTTCCTTCTCCTCCTATCCCCCACGCTGTGGACCTGCACTCCCGCGCCGTCCTCATCCCGCCAGACAGTCGTCATCTGGGGGATGAACCCGACCATCCCGCGCGGCGGCCGGGAACAATACCGCCGGTTTACGAAGGCACACCCGGACATCAACCTGGTCGCCCAGGCACAGGTGGCCGCCGCCGGACAGACGATGGAAAGCATGCAAAAACTGATGACCGCCATCGCCGCCGGCGTCCCGCCCGACGTCACGATCATCGACCGGTTCGTCGTCGGCGGCTGGGCGGCGCGCGGGGCGCTCCGGCCGTTAGACGACCTGATCGGCCGCGACCGGTTCCTCTGGTCGGACTTCTACGAACCCTGCCGGGATGAGGCCACGTATAAAGGCCACATCTACGCCATCCCGACCGGGACGGACAATCGCGGGTTGTACTGGAATAAGCGGTTGTTCCGTGAAGCCGGCCTCGACCCGGACAGGCCGCCGCGCGACTGGGCGGAGATCGTGTCGTACGCGAAACGGCTGAACCGGACGGATCAGAACGGCGCGATCATCACCCTGGGGTTCAGTCCGATCTACGGCCAGAACGCCCTCTACCTGTACGGCTGGCAGAACGGCGGGGAGTTCATGTCGCCCGACGGAGAGCGGTGCACGATGAACGACCCGAACATCGTCGCCGCGCTCGACTGGCTCGTCAACCTGTGCGATGCGCTCGGCGGCGCGGAGCAGATCGGGGCGTTCGGGTCGTCCTTCCAGGGCGAAGATCAGCATCCATTCTTGAACGGCAGGATCGCCATGATCGTCGACGGCAACTGGATCTTAGGCGTGATCGCCCGGTACCGGCCAGACCTCGACTTCGGCGTGGCTCCGGTTCCGATGCCGGACGAGCGGCAGCCGCCCATCAGTTGGGCGGGCGGCTGGGCGTGGGCCATCCCGCGTGGGACGCGGAACGTAGAGGGAGCGTGGACGACCATCAAATGGCTCATCGGGCCCCAGGGACACAAAGCGAACGCGGCCGGGGAACACGCGTTCAACCAGCGCCTGCACAGCCCCTACGTCGTTGGGATGACGGGCAACGGACGGATCGACCGGGAGCTGGCCAGCATCTACAATCCCCTCTTACAGAATGACCACCTTGCCCAGTCGATGGAGATGTTCCTCGGCCTGATGCCGGTCAGCCGGTTTCGTCCGGTGACCCCGGTCGGCGCTGAGTTGTGGAACGAACAGGCACGGGCAGTCAACAACGCGATCTATCATAAGATGACTCCCCAGCAGGCGCTGGACACGGCGACGGCAAACGTCCAGCGCGCGCTGGATGAGTTTTTCCGGTGGCATCCGTGAAGGTCCCAAGTTCCAGGTCTCAGGTCCCAAGTCGAAAAACAAGGGGCGGACTAATAAAGAGCATGTATCCGGTGTTTGACCTGGGACTTGAGACCTGGAATTGCTTTTGACTCAATATTCATCACTGATTGTATGGAATCACTGTGTGTGGAATTTTCTCACAATTGTCTGAAATTTTATCACACGGCTGATGTAATTGTGCATCAAACACTTCATTGTATTCTGGTGTGCGACCTTGTGAGAGAAATTCAGACAAGATAGCCCTCATACGGCTCACACACGGGGTCTGATCGTATTTCATTATTGCCGGTTTTTCATCATCTCGCACCGTGCCTTCTTTCCCATAATGTCTTGTCCTCCTGTATGATAGATTAATCTCATCGAGTTAGGAACTGGTCATTCCCAGTCTGTCACACCGAATACGTGATGGATTGGCATATAGATTGCAAATGGTGAGCGGGTGCTGACTCACTCATTTAGCGTCACCTCACTGTTCCTATCTTCCGACCATCATCCGAAATCCGCAATCGGCCCAAGATCCAGGGTTCACCCTGAGCAAGGATTCCCATGAGCGCCGGTTTCGTTTTTATCTCTCATGCCAGCAAGGATGATGACTTTGTTCAAAAACTGCGTCTTACCCTCGAAAGCCGGCGGATCAGCGTGTGGGTGGATTCCCGGAACCTGCGCGGCGGCGCTAAACTGGCATCGGAAATCGAGCAAGCGATCCAACAGGCGCGGCAGGTCGTGGTGGTACTCAGTCTCCATACCATCAATTCTCCCTGGGTCCGCAAAGAGATTCAGAAGGCTCAACAGGTGGAGCAGCAGCGTAAGGCTGAGGGGTACCGGGTGATCCCACTTCTCTTGCCCGGGGTCGAGCCCGCAGCCCTGGCCTCGTGGTTTGACGAAGAACCTGTCGCTGTGCCCATCCGGTTGAACCCCGGTGGCCTGGATGAGGCGTTGCCTGCGATCCTCGCCGCACTGGGGGAGCGCCTTCCTACCGACGCCCAACCGTTGCAGACCGTTGAGACGAAGCCCGTCGAAGAACTCATGCTGGAATTAAGCGACCCCCAAATCCAGAGCCATGAAGGCAAGCGTCGGGGCACAGCCACCGCCACTCTGGTCTATGAACCCGCCGATCGGACGGCTCGGAGGGTGGAAAGCACGCGCTTTCGCTTTACTGCACCACTCGGTCCTATCGAAGCCGAAGACCTGCGCTGGTATCTGGAGGGCTACTATCTCTGGCCGACGGGGGTCTTTAAGGAGCGTGCTGAGCGCATCGAGGCCCAACTGCCGCACTGGGGCCAGGAGTTGTACCAGGCCGCGTTGGCCACCCCGGCCGCCCAGGACGCTCTGACGATCTGGCAACAGACCGCAGGCGGTGCAGAGCGCCGGTTCTCTGTGCTGGTCGATAGTGATTTGCCCGACGGGACGAGTCAGGAAGAACGGACTGCCGCCCGTGAGGCCGCCAGCGATTTGCTGGCTTTGCCGTGGGAACTCCTGCACGATGGGCGGGGCTATCTGTTTCAGGGCAGGCATGCCGTCCGGGTCCGTCGCCGGTTGCCCAATCGCCGTCCACAACCCGTGGCCGTGACCGATTTACCCATCCGCATCTTACTGGTCAGTCCCCGGCCTGAAGACGAACAGACTGGCTACCTCGACCACCGCAGCAGTGCTTTGCCCCTGGTGGAGGCGGTAGAGAGCCTGGGGGAACTGGCGACCCTCACCGTACTCACCCCGCCGACTTTCCCCGCTTTGCAAGAAGTCCTGCAACGGGCTGCGGACGAGGAGCAGCCGTTTGATGTGGTGCATTTCGACGGTCACGGGGTGTATGACCGTGAACACGGACTGGGTGTGCTGTGCTTTGAAGACCCGAACAACGCGCAGAAATTGCACAACCGGGCGATGATCCCGGTGCATGCCGAAAAATTAGCCGGCGTGATGCGCGATTACCGCATTCCGCTGGTCTTTCTGGACGCCTGTCAGACCGCCACCACGGAGGACGACCCTACCGCCTCCGTTGCCGCCCGGCTGTTGGACGAGGGGGTCACGTCCGTGGTAGCCATGAGCCACAGCG
>JACQVL010000322.1 GCA_016209865.1 Candidatus Latescibacterota bacterium
CGTCATGGACGCCCCGGAACGTGGATCGCACGCATCACGGCGCGATGACCGTGAAATGGGCGCTGATGCAGTCGATCAACGTCGCGGCCGCTAAGCTCATCACCCAGATCGGCCCGGAGGCGGTCGTGGAGACCGCCACACGGTTCGGGATCACCAGTCCTCTTCGCCCCCATCTATCGCTGGCGCTGGGAACGTCCGGGGTCTCTCCGCTGGAGATGGCGTCCGCGTTCGGGACGTTCGCCGCAGGCGGCCTGTACGCCCAGCCGATGGGGATCGGGCGTGTCGAAGATTACCGCGGCCGGATCCTCGCCGAGCAACTCCCCCGGCGCAAGCAGGTGGCCAACCCCCAGTCGGTGTTCCAGGTCGTCGAGATGATGCGCGGGGTGGTGGACGGCGGGACCGGCCGGCTCATCCGCCAGGCCGGGTTCGACCGGCCCTGCGCCGGGAAAACGGGGACGACCGATGAGTACACGGACGCCTGGTTTACCGGGTTCACCCCGACGCTGTCGGTCTCCGTCTGGGTCGGGTATGACGACAACCGGTCGATGCGGCTCCGGGACGGGGCCGGGGTCACCGGGACGATCGGCGCGATTCCCATCTGGACCGCCTTCATGCTCGCCGCCTACCAGAATCAGCCGGTGCAGGACTTTTCGGTGCCCCCCGGGATCGAGTTCGTCTCCATCGACCCGAAGACTGGCCAGGTGGTGACGGAGGAGACGGCGGAGCGAATCGTGGTGGCGATGAAGGCCGGGTCGTAACAAGGAGGAGATCAGCATGTCCGATGAATCCCCGCGATGTCTCTGGATGAATGGCGAGATCGTCCCATGGGATCGCGCCATCATCCACGTGTCGAACCTGACCATCCGCCTGGCGTCCTCGGTGTTCGAGGGCATCCGGGCGTACTGGAACGTGGAGCAGCGCCAGCTCTATGTCTTCCGGCTGGACGACCATCTCAAACGGTTGATGCAGTCGATCGCCTTCGTGCGGATGGAGTCGCGGTTCAGCCAGGCCGACCTCACTGAGAGCGTCCTCGCGACGATTCGGGCGAACGAGGCGCACCACGATACCTACATCTTTCCCCTCGCCTACTACGGGGCAGGCCCGTTCGGCTGGATGGGCGGAGCGCCGACGAACCTGGTCATCACCGTCGCCCCGACGCACTCGATGCTCCGGTCCGATGAGGCGATCGCGTGCGGCGTCAGTTCCTGGACGCGGATCTCGGACAACGTCCTGCCGCCCCGGATCAAGTGCTTCGCCAATTACCAGAACAGCGCGTTAGCCGCGGCCGAGGCAGCCAGGAACGGGTACCATCCGCACTGGGGCGCGCTTCTGCTCAACGCACAAGGGAAAGTCAGTGAAGGGGCGGGCGCGTGCCTGATGCTCGTCCGGGATGGGACGCTCATCACCTCTCCCGTCACCAGCGGGATTCTGGACAGCGTGACCCGGCGGTCGCTCATCCAGATCGCCCGCGACATTCTCGGCGTCGACGTCGTCGAGCGGGAGGTCGACCGGACTGAGCTGTACAGCGCGGATGAGGTGTTCCTGTGCGGGACGGGGGCGGAGGTCACGCCGGTCGGGTCGATCGACCATTATCAGGTGGGCTCAGGCACGATCGGGCCGGTCACCCGGCGGATGCGGGATGCGTACCACGACCTCGTCCGCGGGATCGACTCGCGGTATGCGGAATGGCGGACGGGGGTGTATTGAGGCGGTGGTCGGTAGTCGGAAATGGACACGAGCACAACAGGCGGGGTGTGGCGTTACAGGCTCGACTTGTCGACCTCGATCCGGTAGTTCGTCTCGAACTCTTTTTCAAAATCGTACACGTCGTTGAAATCGTCGACGGAGTCCTCATCCGTCTTGCGCATCAGGCCGGCGGTCACCAGGTTGAACACGATCTCGCCGAAGTCGCGTGTCCTGGTGATGCCCCATTGTTCGAAGACGAGTCGTGCGATCATCCCAAACTGCTGGATGGCATAATCCCGGATGCCGAGGGAGAGCTCCTGGCCGGTCACGTGCCGGTGGACCTGGAGGTTCTGGAGGGTATGCTTCAGGGCCTCCATGATGAAATAGTACGCCTGGCGGGCATACCGGTCATCGTGCAGGAGAATCTCATCGAGAATCACTTCGGCGTCGATATCGTCAGGCATGATGGGGCTTCATCAAGAACAAGTGGTCAGTCGTCAGTGGTCAGTGGTCAGTAAAAACAGAATTTCATGACCATTCTACGATTGATCTGGTAGACTGTCAAGAGGGAAACACGTCATGAAGTCGTTGGGCACCTCCGTGCGGACATTCCCTGTTCGAGTCCCGCTCTCATCAGCCGTGATGCTGGTTTTCACCGACCACCGATTTAGAGCCATCCCCGCCACCGATAATAGAGCAGTCCCCCGTACTCGTGGCAGGCGAATTTGAACAGACCCCAGTTCCCGTCGAGCGAAAACCGGTATGACTCATA
>JACQVL010000006.1 GCA_016209865.1 Candidatus Latescibacterota bacterium
GGTCAGGGGTCGGGGGTCAGGGGTTAGTACAGACAGGGGCTGAATCTCGCTTCGCCGGATGAAGGGGAGTCCGTGCTCACGCAGGGATCGCTGCACGTCGGGTAGGCGGTCGAGATGGCGAGGGGCGCAGATCAGTCGGGCTTCGGGATGACGAGCCCGCACGGCGATAAATGCCTCGAACACCATCTCCTCCTCGCCAGGCCGCGTACTCCCGGCGATGATGACCGGCTCCGCCTCCGGCAGGCCGAGCATCTGGCGCAGGACGGTTCGGGACGAAGGAGGAGTTGAGGACATGAGATCGACTTTCACGTTGCCGGTGACGATCACACGATCCGGGCTGGCTCCGCAGTCGATGAACCGATTCGCGTCCGTCTCTGTCTGCGCACAGAGGAGTGCCAGCCGGGAGAGCATCCGGCGCGTGAGCCGTCTGATCGTCCGGTAGCGGGGATAGCTCCGGTCGGACATCCGCCCGTTGACGAGGGCGACGCGGCACCCGGACCGCACTGCTTCCTCGATCAGACAGGGCCATAATTCTCCCTCGACGAAGACGAGCGCCCGAGGGGAGAACCGGACGAACGCCCGCCGGACGATGATCGGCACGTCGAGTGGGACAAGGCAGAGCCCATGCACATCGGGCACCATCCGCCGGGCGTGGTCGAGTCCGGTCCGCGTCATCGTGGACACGACCACCCGCCAGTCGGGTTGTACCCGGATGAACGCGCTGACTATGGCTGTCAGTCCAGCCACTTCGCCGACCGACGCGGCATGAAACCAGATGACCGGCCGGTCGGAGGAGCCGTTGACGGCCGGCAGGATGCCGACCCGATGCCGCATCCCCCTCCAGTTGGCCATCCCCGCGATGGCAAGAACAGGGGACGCGAGGAACGCGAGGAGCGTGGCGAGAAAGGCGTAGAGGAAATACATCATACTAACTGGATTCCCGCTTTCGCGGGATGGAATTATCAATCCGCAATCCGCAATCCGCAATCGGTAGAAGCTCTTCCTCCGCCTCGCGCATCGCCTCCATCAGCCGCGTTTCCAGCTCCACCCGTTTTGTCTCGACGACGGCCTCTGAACCATGCATCGGCACCGTGAGCGGCTCCCCGAACGCGACCACCGTCCGGGCGAACGGGAGCGGAACGATGAACCGGTCCCAGCTCGACAGGACGAGCTTGCGGGAGCAGGCGACCGCGAACGGGACGATGGGAAGCCCGGAGCGCATGGCGATGTAGAGGATGCCCGCCTGAGCCTGGCGGCGCGGCCCGCGCGGCCCGTCCACCGTGATACCTAAGTCGTACCCCTCCATGCCCGCGACGACCATCTGGAACAACGCCTGCGTGCCTCCACGGGTGGACGATCCCCGGATCGTCGTGTAGCCTAATCGCTGGATCGTCCGACTGATGTACTCCCCGTCCCGGTGCTGGCTGACGAGCACCCGGATGCCGCGATGCCGGAACGCATACGTGGCGATGAGGAGCCCCTCATGCCAGAACGCGTAGATCACCGGTTGGTCGCCCGCTCTGGCCTTGTCAAAACGCTCCCCCCCGATGAACCGGACGGTACACGTCCGGCCCAGCGCGGTGATCAGCCAGGCGCCGAGAAGACCGATGAGAGAAAGCATGGAAAAAAGTGAAGAGTGAAGAGTGAAGAATTAAGAGTGAAAGACGAAGAGAACCAACGATATGCGATGTTTTGCACTCTTCACTCTTCACTGCTTTTTTGCCAGTTCTACCGCCATCCGCGCCACGCGCTCCGACGCGCCCGGACTGCCGAGCCGCGACCGGACGCCGTGGAGATCGCTCCGCATGCGTGCGAGACGAACCGGATCGTCGAGGAACTGGAGCGCTGCCGGGGCGAGAATGTCTGGAGTCACCTCGTCCTGGAGGAATTCCGGGACGACGCGCTGGCCAGCGACAACGTTGACCAGCCCGATGTTCGGGACCGTCACCACGCGCTTCCCGATCCACCACGAGAGCCGGGCCATCTTGTACAGCACGAACATCGGCGTCCCCAGGCAGGCCGCCTCGAGGGTTGCCGTCCCAGATGCGACGAATAAGAAATCGGCGTGCTGCATGACGTCGTACGTCAGTCCTTCCACCACGGCCATCTGTCCGGCCTGCGCGAGCAGGGGCGCGATCGTTTCCTGCTGGATCGTCGGGGCGAGGCCGATGACCCCCTGGAGACCTGGCATCGACCGGCGCATCTCCTGGATGGTGCCGATCATCGTGGGCAGCAGGCGAGAGACCTCCTGCCACCGGCTGCCCGGCAGCAGGCCGATGATGGGCTGCACGGGAACGAGTCCCGCCTGCTGACAGAACACCGGTTTATCGTGAATCGGGCGCACGACCTCCAGGAGGGGATGACCGACAAATTCCACACGACCGCCCGCCCGTTCGTACAGCTCGACTTCAAACGGAAACACGACCGCCATCCGGTCGACCAGCCGGACGATCGTCGAAACCCGGCCCGGCCGCCACGCCCAGACCTGCGGGCTGATGTAGTACAGGATGGGAATCCCGTGCCGCTTCGCCCGCCGGGCGAGGCGCAGGTTGAACTCCGGATAATCGATCAGGACGAGGACGTCTGGCCGGCGGTCGATGAACAGCCGCTCGAGGCGGCGGAACGCAGCCCGGACGAACGGGAGATGGCGGACGACCTCGACCAGCCCCATGAACGCGAACTGTTCGATGTGATAGATCGGTTCGAACCCCTCCCGACGCATCCGGTCGCCCCCGACCCCGAACACCTCGCCGTCCGGATCACATCCCCGCAGCGCCCGAACCAGGCCGGCCCCGTGCAGGTCTCCCGACGCTTCTCCCGCGATGATCATGATGCGCATAGAAAGGCAGTGACAAGTGACGAGTGACAAGTGACGAGCGAGAGTGAGACCTATTTGTTTTACTCGTCACTCGTCACTGCTTTAAATACCATCGGACCGCGATGGCGAGCGAGACGGCGAAGATCGATTGAAACGTCCGCCGGTCGCTCCGGAACGCGTCCCGCAGATCGAACGGCAGGGTGGAAGTGTACGGGTATGGCCGGATGTTCGGGAGAAACCTCGGGACGTGGGCCGCATACCGCCCATACTCTACCGGGAACGCCGCGCGCAAGTGGGCTTCTTCGAGCGAGACGATCAGTCCGTACTGGATGCCGAACGCCAGGACGAAGACGAGGAGCATGTACGGCATCCAGGCCCAGGCCATGATGCACAGGCCGAGGCTCAGGATGAAATTGCCGTCGTAAATCGGGTTCCGGACGTACGCATACGGTCCGTTGGTGATGAGGACGGACGCGCCGACGTGCCGGGTTCGCGTCGCCGATCCCGCGTACCCCACGGCCCACAGCCGGATGGATTCGCCCGCGAGCGTGATGAATCCTCCGGCAGCGAGTGAGGCTGGACTGGGATCTGCCATGATGAGCACCAGGACGAGCAGGGGGAGCGGGGTGTAACTCCGTGCCCGGAACATCGCGGCGCGAACGTTCATGAGATTCCATCTGGTGCAGGGGCGATCCTTGTGATCGCCCTCATCTGGGCGAATACGAGATTCGCCCCTACAACCCTTGCTGTATCTTCTCCACGATCTCCAGTGAGATCCGGAGGGCCTCCCGGCCATCCTCCCCGGTCACGGGCGGGGGACAGGCTTCGCGGGCCGCGCGTACGAATGCGGCCAGTTCCAGGGCTAACGGCTCCGCGGGCGGAACCGCCGGCCGTTCGCACAGGACCTGCCGTGTCCGGCCATCCGGGGTCGGGATCGTATAGGGAAGCGCCACCGTCCCCGGACGGGCGAGATGAGGGTCGATCGACGCCCCGTCAGCGAGGCGATAGACCTCAGCCTGTCCTGCCAGGAAGTCCAGGGCGAGGTACGCGTCCCGCTGGAACAGGCGCATCTTCCGCATCTTCTTGAGCGAGATCCGGCTGGCCGTCACGTTCGCCACGCAGCCGTTGTGAAACCGTAGCCGGGCGTTGGCGATGTCGATCTGATCCGACACGACGGCGACGCCCGCCGCATCGACCTGCACGACGTCCGAACGGACGAGATGCCGGATGAGGTCGATGTCGTGGATCATCAGGTCATGGACGACGGAGACGTCAGTGCCGCGCGGGTCGAACGGGGACAGCCGGTGGGATTCGATGAAACCAGGGGAGAGCGCGAGACCGTCCAGCGCGCGCACGGCCGGGTTGAACCGTTCGATATGGCCGACCTGGAGGGTCACCCTGCGTGTTCGGGCGAGGTCGATGAGCGCGTCCGCCTCCTGGAGAGTCGTGGTGATCGGCTTCTCGATGAACGTGTGCATCCCGCGATCCAGCGCCTGTCTGCCGACGTCGAAATGGCTCGTCGTCGGGACGACGACGCTGACCGCCTCGACCGCGCGGTAGAGCGCGTCGAGGTCTGAAAAGACAACCGCTCCGTGCCGTCCGGCCACCTCCTGGGCCCGGCCTCGATCCGTGTCGAACACCCCGGCTAAGGTGACATCCGGCAGACCGGCGTAGACACGAGCGTGTTCCTGGCCGAGTCGTCCGACCCCGATGACGGCCACGCGCAACGGATTCACGAGGAGACTCCTTCGCTGGAGGATGAGGAATAAAATAATATACGACATAGATGGATGGGGTCAACTGCTTTTCCATCGACCTTTCCTCTGTTGACAACCTGAAGGGACAGGGTTATTATACTTGCCGAAATACGCGTTGCGGTCTTTGCGCCCTCTGCGGTTGACATGATGTGTGATCCAAGAAAGGAGTCTTCTGATGCGGAACACAGTCGGCCTTCTTCTCGTCCTCGTCCTGGCATGGGGGGTTGTCGATTGTGGGAAGAAACAGGAGGCGGCCAAGCCGGAGAGCGCGGCAGGAGGAGCGGCGCCGGCGGCCGCGACCGCCACCGACCCCGTCTGCGGGATGGAAGTCAAGACTGCGGATGCCCAGAAGGTGGAGTACAAGGGCAAGATGTATTATTTCTGTTCAGCCGGGGATAAGGCTCAGTTCGAGAAAGAGCCGGCCAAGTACGTGAAGCCGGGGGAATGATGGCGCCGTCCTCGCGTCGTTGGTCCCTCCATTCACGCTCCACCGGACTCTGGCTCGCCGTCCTGTCCGGCATCCTGACCACCGTCAGCATCCCCAAGCTCGACTGGTGGCCGGCCGCCTGGGTGAGTTTAATCCCCGTCCTCGTCGCCGTCTCCTCTGCCCCGCGCAGGACGCCGGAGGTCGGCCTGACGTTCGGGTTCGTCTCCGGCCTCGGCAAGGTGTACTGGATGACGGAGACGCTCGTCCTGTACGGGCACCTGAACACCCCACTGGGCGTGTTCAGCATGAGCATCGTCGCCCTGTTCGTGGGGCTGTACGCCGCCGTTTTTCTCATCCTCCTCTCCCGGACGAATTGGCAGGCTGTCTACTTTCCGATCCTCGCCGCCGCGCTCTGGACGGCCTTAGAGTGGGTCCAATCGTTCTTCCTGACCGGCTTCCCCTGGGAACTCTTGGGATATTCCCAGTACCGGGTGCTCTCGATCATCCAAATCGCCCGGTTCACGGGGGTCTACGGGGTGAGCTTCCTGGTCGTCCTCGTCAACGCGACGATCACTATGCTTCTCCTCGCCTCGAGAGACCGGACGAAGATATCCGGACACGCCGTCGTGGGGGCCACGAGTCTCACGGCCCTGGCGTTGATCGGGACACTGGGCTACGGATTCCACGTCCTGTCCCGCGAACGCGCCCGCGAAGCGAAGGCCTCGCCGATGACCGTCGTGGTCGTGCAGGGGAGTGTCTCGCAGGACTTGAAGTGGTCGGAGATGCTCGTCCATCGGACAGTGGCCATCTACGACAGCCTGGCGCGCCAGATGTTGCCCCAGCATCCTGATTTCATCGTCTTCCCGGAGACGGCGCTGACGTTCTACCCGGAGAGCCCGGCGTACGCCGCGTTGACCGACCAGGTCTACCGGCTGGTGGACGACGCGGCCGTGTCCCTGTTGACGGGCGGTCTGGGGTATGAACCGGGACAAC
>JACQVL010000028.1 GCA_016209865.1 Candidatus Latescibacterota bacterium
CTGCATGACCCCGAAGACCCGCCATGCCACGCACTCGCAATGGCAGGTGACCGACTGGCAGTTCATCTGGAACAACCAGTTCGGCGATCCCTACCGGATGGACAAACGGTCGCCGGGCGTCGGGGAACATCAACTCCACGTCAACCCACAAGCGGCGCGGGACATGGGCATCAACGAAGGGGACTACGTCTATGTCGACGCCAACCCGGCCGACCGGCCGTACATCGGCTGGAAGCCGGATGATCCCTTCTACCGGGTCTCCCGGCTGATGCTCCGGGTGAAGTACAACCCGGCGTACCCGTACAACGTCGTCATGATGAAGCACGCCCCGTTCATCGCCACCGAGCGGAGCGTCAAGGCGCACGAGACGCGACCGGACGGCCGCGCACTCTCCGCCGGGACGGGCTACCAGTCGAGCTTCCGGTACGGGTCGCAGCAGTCGATCACCCGCGCCTGGCTGATGCCGATGCACCAGCTCGACAGCCTGTTCCACAAGGCCAAAGCCCGGGCCGGGTTCCTCTTCGGGTTCGAGGCGGACAACCACGGCATCAACACCGTGCCCAAGGAAACCCTCGTCCGGATCACGAAGGCGGAAGACGGCGGCTTAGGCGGCAAGGGCGTCTGGAAGCCGGCGCTGTCCGGGTTCAGCCCGGACGGGGAGAGCGAGTTCATGAAGGCGTACCTGGAGGGCGGGCTGATCAAGACGTGAAACCTCGCCTCATCCCCTGCTCCCCTTCCCCTCTCCGCATGCGGAGAGGGGAAGGGGCTGGAGGTAGGGGTGAGGTCAATCGAAGGAGCAACCGATGCCCAAAGACGAATACGACGAGGACGACCCGTTCGAGCTGGTGGCCGTCCCACTACCCGGTGGGGACGCGGATTATATGACGGAATGTTTCGTGGATGAGTTCATCCGTCTGGGGTATGACGATGCTCGACTGCGCGGGTTGTTCACCAACCCTATCTACGCTGCGACCCATGCGATCTACCGAGAGAAAGGGGAACGATACATCCAGGAGGTGATCGACCGGGTCCGCAGCCGATGGGGCGGCTTCCGGTTTCATGCGGAAGGGGAGACTGAGGCATCGCCTCTGATTCAGGTTGAAACGATCACAATGAGTGACGAGTGACGAGTAAATCTGCTGTCATGCCCTTGCATCGCTGACTGGATTCCCGCTTGCGCGGGAATGACAACCTGAGCTACCATGATGCGCCATTCTTACAGAACATCGGTCTTACTCGTCACTTGTCACTCGTCACTGCTCTTGAGGGGGTATCCAACAATGCCGGACGTCTATAATTGGCAGTTAGGCCGGACGATGGCCTACCCGTACGAGGAACGGCACCCGAAGTGGCAGTTTGCCGCCGTCTTCAACATCAACCGGTGTATCGCCTGTCAGACGTGCACGATGGCGTGCAAGTCGACCTGGACGTTCTCCAAAGGGCAGGAGTACATGTGGTGGAACAACGTCGAGACGAAGCCGTACGGGGGGTATCCACAATTCTGGGATATCAAGATTCTGAAACTCCTGGCGGAAGAGCATCGTCTGCAACAGGTCGAACCGCCCCACTGGAACGGAGGGGAGCAGGACGAGCGGCGGCCGTACGGGACGTACGAGGGCATGACGATCTTCGAAGCCGCCGTCAAGCACTGGGGGCCGGAAGGCCCGCAGCGGGTGTTAGGCTACATCCCGGCGGACGAAGAATGGCAGGCCCCCAACATCTATGAGGACACGGCGACCGGTTCGCGGGGTGAACCGGGGAAGTTCCACCAGACGGGGGAGGCGCTTCCCAATCACAACACCTGGTTCTTCTACCTCCAGCGCATCTGCAACCACTGCACGTACCCCGCCTGTCTGGCCGCGTGCCCGCGCAAAGCGATCTACAAGCGCCCGGAAGACGGGATCGTCCGGATCGACCAGGAGCGGTGCCGGGGGTACAAGAAGTGCGTCGAGGCCTGCCCGTACAAGAAGTCGATGTTCCGGGGGACGACGCGGGTGTCCGAGAAGTGCGTCGCCTGCTACCCGCGCATCGAGGGCAAAGACCCGCTCTCCGACGGCCAGCCGATGGAGACCCGGTGCATGACCTCGTGCGTCGGTAAGATTCGAATGCAGGGATTGGTGAAGATTGCGGAGGATGGCTCTTGGATCCCGGATCGCCAGAGCCCGCTGTACTATCTTGTGAAGGACGCCCAAGTGGCGCTGCCCCTCTACCCGCAGTTCGGGACCGGGCCGAACGTGTATTACATCCCGCCCCGGTGGGTGCCGCGTCCGTACCTCCGGCAGATGTTCGGTCCGGGCGTGGATGAGGCGATCGAACGGTATACCCATCCCTCACGCGAGTTGCTGGCCGTGCTCCAACTCTTCCGCGCGACGCAGAACATCATCTTCCGGTACGCCATCCAGGAAGGGCCGAAGGTGTTCGAGACCGAGGTCAACGGCAAGCCGTGGGCGATGTACGACGACACCGAGATCGCCTCCGGCCGGGACGGGCTGGTGAGCGTCCGGACGACCATCCGGGAGCCGATCCATCAGCGGCCGGTGCAGCATCAGAACTCGATATGATTTTGGATTTTAGATTGAGAAGAGGGGGTCGGTTCCAATCCAAAATCCAAAATCGAAAATCGAAAATTGACGAAGGGAGTCCCTATGCCCACCACCCTCAACCTTCCCCACGACTGTTCCCTTGACGAAACGGCCGTGGTCACCGCCCTCATGCGGAGCATGGCCTACCGGCTGCTCGGCCTGGCGTTCCTCTATCCCGATGAGGAGATGACGGACGACTTCGGCATGGGGTCGTACATCGAAGATCTGCACGGGGTGTCGGCGCACCTGTTCAACGAACCCGACCCGGCCGTGCAAGAGGCGCTGGAGACCCTGGAGAGCCTCACACGGGATGTCTCACTCGACACGCTGCAGACGGAATACCGGCGCGTCTTCGGTCATACGATCTCCCACGAATACCCGCCGTACGAGACCCAGTACGGCGGACCTCATGTCTTCCAGCAGACGCAGGAACTCGGCGATATCGCGGGGTTTTACGGGGCGTTCGGTCTGGAGATGTCGGATGAGCAGAAAGAACGGCTCGACCATCTATCGGTCGAACTGGAATTCATGGGATTCTTAGCGTACAAGGAAGCGTACGCGCTGAAACACCACGGCATGGACAAGGCCGATCAGTGTCACCAGGCGCAGCGGGTGTTTCTCCGTGATCATCTCGGCCGGTGGGCACCCGTCTTCCTGACCCGCCTGAAGGAGAAAACGGAGAGCGACCTCTACACGGCGCTGGCGACATGGGCGAACGCGTTCCTCGCCTCGGAAAACCAGCGCCTTCAGGTCGAACCGACGGCCCCACGCGAGATCGACCTGCGATTGATCAGCCCAGAAAACATCGGAGGGATACCATGCGGAGCCGAATGAGGCACGTCAACAGCAGCGTTCCTGCGTTCCTCACCGTGCTGCTCGTCAGTGGGACGGTGATCGCACAGAATTGGAGCGATGTGACGATCAAGAGTAAACCCGTGACCACGCCGGCTGCGATCGCGGCCGGGAAAGCGATCTACGAGAAACAATGCGCCACGTGTCACGGCCTGGCCGGGGACGGCAACGGGACGGCCGCGTACCTGCTGTACCCGAAGCCACGGGACTTGACGAAAGGCGCGTTCAAGGTACGCTCCACCCTGTCGGGAGAGCTCCCGACGGATGAGGACCTGTTCCGGACGATCGCCGTCGGTCTGGCCGGCACGGCGATGCCCGGCTGGGCTGACCTGAGCGAGACGGAGCGCTGGCAGGTCGTCGCGTACATCAAGACGTTCTCCGACCGGTTCACGGCCACATCGGAGCCGCCGAAACCGGTTCAAATCAGGGAGGCCGTTCCCTCCTCACCGGAGAGCATCGCCCGCGGGAAGAATTGGTATACCGAACTCGGCTGCCATAACTGTCACGGCCTGTCGGGCAAGGGGGACGGCTCCTCGGCGGCCGAACTCCGGGATGACTGGGGGTACCCCATCCGGCCGTACGATTTCACCCGGCCGGGGCGGTACAAGGGCGGGGCGACGGCACGGGACATCTACCGGACATTCGTCACCGGGATGACCGGGACGCCGATGCCGTCGTTCGGGGAAGTGTTCGAGACGCCGGAGCAGGCCCGCCAGGCGAACTGGGATCTGGCGAACTACGTGAAGTCGCTGTCGCAGGACATCCGTAAGCCCACCATCCTGCCGGACGTTGAGATCACCGCGAAACCCGTCAAGGTTGTGCCGACCACCCCGTACGACAACGCCTGGGATGGGGCGGTCGCGGCGGACATTCCCTTACGACCGCTGCAACAGCGGGATGACTACCCTGACCGGGTCCGGGTGCGGTCGCTCTACGACGGGAGTTCGATCAGCTTCCTGCTCGAATGGGACGACCCCACGGCGGACATGCGACTGCTCCTTCCGCAGGATTTCCGGGACGCGGCGGCGGTGCAGTTCGCGCTCGGTCCGGTGGCGCCCTTCTTCGGGATGGGCCAGCAGGGGACGAACGTGAACATCTGGCACTGGAAAGCCGACTGGCAGGCCGATCTGGCGAAATACGTCGACGTGGAGGATATCTACCCCTCGGTCGCGTCCGATCAGTACCTGTTCCAGAAGGGGATGAGTCCGGCGGTGCTGGGGACGAGTTCCGTCCCGGCGGCCACCGCCCAGTACGACCCGACGTACCTGACCGGACAGGGGGTGGGCAACCTGGTGTCGAACCCCTTCCGCAAATCCCCGGTGGAGGACGTCAACGCGGCCGGTCAGGGAACCCTGACCTCACAGCCGTCCGCCGATCAGAA
>JACQVL010000327.1 GCA_016209865.1 Candidatus Latescibacterota bacterium
GACCTCAAACAGGTGCCCCGGTTAGGTCCCAAGGCGTTCGAGCAGGCGGCCGGTTTCTTGCGCATCCGGGACGGCGTCAACTCGCTCGACCGGAGCGCCGTCCATCCTGAGAGTTATTCCATCGTCGATGCGATGGCGCGCGACTTAGGCTGTGGGGTGGAAGACCTGATGCGCGATGAGGCGCTCCGGAAACGGCTCCGGCTGGCCAGCTACGTGACGGAGACGGTGGGACTCCCGACGTTGAACGACATCGTAGCCGAGTTGGTCAGGCCCGGCCGCGACCCACGCGACCAGTTCGAGGCCGTTCGGTTCGCCGAAGGGGTGTCAAAGATCGAGGACGTGAAGCCCGGCATGAAGCTGCCCGGCATCGTCACGAACATCACCGCGTTCGGGGTGTTCGTCGATATCGGGGTCCACCAGGACGGTCTGGTGCACATCAGTCAGCTCGCCAACCGGTTCGTGAAAAACCCCGCAGACGTCGTCAAGGTGCATCAGAACGTTATGGTCACCGTCCTGGGCGTCGACCTGGAGCGGAAACGGATTGCGCTCTCGATGAAAGGGGTGTAAGATGACGGGATTGGTTCAACTCCACCACCCTGAGCACGGGCGGCGAGTCGCGGTCGTCGAGGGGGAGCAATTACGTCTGCTCCGGACGTACCGGTCGATCTACGACCTGGCATGGGCGGCGATCGGCGCGCGGATCCGTTTCCCTGCGATGGCGCTGACGGCTCTCTCGACCGAAGCGCTGCCCTACGATCCCATCTACCGGGGAGAGTCCGGCTGGACGTTCCTGCCCGCGTTCGATCATCCCGACGAACCGGCCCGGTGCCTGGTGACGGGCACGGGCCTGACCCATAAGGCGAGCGCCGCCAACCGCCAGGCGATGCACGAAGGAGAGAAAGGTCCGGTCGTCATCACGGACAGCATGCGCATGTACCAATGGGGCCTCGACGGCGGGCGTCCGGCTCCTGGAACGGTGGGGGTGCAGCCGGAATGGTTTTACAAAGGACACGGAACGATCCTGCGGGCGCACGGGGAGCCGCTGGAGGTGCCATCGTACGCGAACGACGGGGGCGAGGAGGGAGAAGTCGCGGGTGTGTACCTCATCGACCCCACAGGCCAGCCCAGGCGGGTCGGGTTCGTCGTCGGCAACGAGTTTTCCGATCACGTGATGGAGAAACAGAACTACCTGTACCTGGCGCCGTCAAAACTGCGGGCCTGCGCGATCGGACCGGAGCTGAGCGTCGACGCCGATTTTCGGGATGTCCAGGGTTCGGTCAGGATCGAGCGCGGCGATCAGGCCGTTTGGTCGCATCCGATCAGGACCGGGGAGGCCAACATGTCGCACACGGTCGCTAACTTGGAGCATCATCACTTCAAGTACGCCGCCCATCGCCGTCCGGGCGATATCCACATCCATTTCTTCGGGGCGGACGCCTTCAGCTTCGGCGGCGGAGTCGTGCTGGAAGATGGGGATGTGATGGCGATCGAGCTGTCCGGCTTCGGGCGCGCCCTGCGCAACCCCATCCGGATCGACCGGTCGCCGCAGGGCTGTGTGACGGTGGAGCCGGTCTAAGCCTATTCTTGTCATTCCCGCGCAAGCGGGAATCCATGCAGCGGTTCAAAGGTCTGGATGCCCGCTTTCGCGGGCATGACATCGAAGAATTCTTCATCCCTGGAGCCTTCCCTTGTCAAACCCCTTTCGCGTCGGCATCCTCGGCGCTGGCCGCGCGTTGTTCATGGTCGCGTGCCGGAACGCATTCCCTCACGACCTGGCACTCGCCGGCATTTGCGACATTCGTCCAGCCCGGGCTGAACGGGTTGCCCAGCAACATCAGATCGAACGAATCTACCCGTCCTACGAGGCGATGCTCAACGACGACGCCATCGACCTCATCGTGATCGGGACGCCCGACCACGAGCACGCCCCGCAGGCGATCCAGGCTTTAGAGGCGGGTAAACACGTGCTCAGCGAGATCCCGGCGGCGTACGAGATCGCGCAACTTCAGCGTCTCATCGAGCTGGAAGAGAAGAACGGGCTTATCTATGCGATGGGGAATGAGGTCCGCTGGTTTCCGTACCTGGAGGCCGCGAAAAAGATGGCGGAGGATGGTCTCTGGGGGACGATCTTCCACAGCGAAGCGGGCTACCTCCACAACCTGCGGATGGAAGGATGGCGACTGACCGAGCCGGAGACGGGCGAGACCCACTGGCGCTTCGACCCCCGGCGGCCGCAGACCACCTTCCTCGGCGGCGGGCCTCATGCGTTCGATACCCTGCGCTGGCTGACCGGGGAGATCAACTGGGTCGAGGTCTTCGCGTACGGAAACGCCCCCTACGTCCCGCCTCACCCGGAGCCGGGCAACGTCGTCGCCCTGCTGAAAGGGGCGTCCGGCCTGATCAGCAAGGTCGAGTGCAGTTACGTCATGGCCCGGCCGTATTGTCTGTATTTCAACCTGTACGGGGACAAGGGCACGTTCGAGACTTCGCGCACCGACAGGGCCGGGCTGTTCTTCACGACGACGATTCCGCACATGGACCGGATGGAGCCGCTCGCGGTGCCGTACGCGACGCGCCCCGGCTACCACGCCGCCGATCATGGTTCGTCGGAGATTCACATGGTGGCCGACCTGATTCAGGCCATCCGGCAGGGCAGGCCGGCGGCCATCAACGCCCGAGAGGCGGCACGGTCGATCGCCCCGGCGATCTGCGCGTTTGAGTCGATCCAGACCGGACGTCCGGTAGCGATTCCGCAATTTTGATACTGACGCCGAGGAACCTACCACTCATGACGACATCTGACACTTCCGCCAGCATCCTCGTCCTCGCGCAGCACTCCGACCGCTGGTTCGCCTCGCCCGACGCGCTCGCTGAGCTGCTCCGGTTGGAAGGGATCAACGACCTGGAGACGGCGGACCTGGAGCGTCTGACCCCGGCGCTCATCGAAGGCCGTTCCCTGGTCGTCGTCGGGCCGGCGGACCCATCCCCGGAGGCGGTCGACCTGCTCCTTGCCCACGTGCGCGCCGGGGGCGGGCTGATCTGCCTGGCGCCGGGCGAGGCGTTCGCGTCCGCTCTGGGCCTCACCCATCACCTGCGCGGGATGATGCACGGGCGGCTCCGTATCCCGCTCGACGGATTCCCGGATGTCGCACTGCCCATCCGGGGCTGGGCGCACCAGTATGGACTCAGCGCGTCTGCGGACGGCGCAGAAATCGCTCCGTTGCTCGATCCGCAGGGACACCCGACCGGCTCCCCGGCCGTGCTCGAACTCCGTCACGGCGATGGGACGATCATCGTCTTAGCGTACGACCTGGCCGCCAGCACGTACCTGCTCCGCCAGGGCAACCCGCTGTTGGCCGGATGCCGGGCCTCCGGGTTCGACCGCATGCGTCCATCCGATCTGTTCGACGGCTGGCACGACTTCAGCACCGCCGCTCATCCGGGCGCGGACCTCCAGTGCCATTTCTTCCGGACGCTCGTCCATCGGGCATGGCCGGATGAGACCGTCCTCCCCTGGCTCTGGTACTTTCCGGACGAGGCCGGGACGATCCTCCTGCTCACCTCGGACGACGACTGGTCGACGCGGGACGAGTTCAAGCGGCTCATCACCTCCTGCGAGGCCCACGCCGCCGGGCTGACGCTCTACCTCGTCCAGGAACGCAGCGTCATGGATCGTGCCTGGCTGGAGGACCTGGCCGGCCGTGGGTTCGATTTCTCCATCCACCCCGACCTTCCGCCGCCGACTCTCCCGCTCTGGGAACACCGGCTCGCCGGTCATGTTCGCCAATTCCAGGAAACATACGGCCGGTCGCCCAGCCCGTCAATCCGCAACCATTGCATCACCTGGTCGGGCTACTTAGAAGGCGTCCTGATCGAATCCCGCCAGGGGTTCCGGTTCGACACCAACTACCTCTCACTCCTGCCGCAGGGACAGTATTACATGACGGGGTCCGGGCTTCCGATGCCGTTCGTCGACCTCTCCGGGTCGGTGCTCCCGGTCTTTCAGCTCCCCACGCAGTTTTCCGACGAGACAACCTTAGGCGACCGGGGGTTCGATTGGTCGTTGAACCTGACCCCGGAGCAGGGCATCGATCTGATCACCGGATTGATGCGCCAGAACGTCGCAGGGCAGCACAGCATGCTGTGCGTGAACGCGCATCCAGTCTCCTTCGCCACCTACAGCGCCCCGCTCTGGGAGCCGGTGATGCAGTTCGCCCGTGCAGCAAGCATCCCGGTGTGGGACGTCGACCGCTTCAGCCGCTTCTGGCAAGCCCGGCGACAGGTACGGCTCAAACCGATCCCGAAACATCAGATCACCGATGAGACCCGCCTCCTCGTGTCCGAGTTCCCTGGGTTGTCGGTCAGACTCCCGAATCACTACCACTGAGGGAGGGTGATGATGCTCATCGTAATCCGTCTTGCGTTTCTTTTCCTTATCATCGGAGTCATGGGAATGTTCGGGTGTCGAGAGGATGAGAGCCGTGCGATGAACAAACTCGACCCACGACTGAAGCTCCAGGTGCAGCGATTGGAGAACGCACCGGTGTCGGTGATGCTCAGAGTGACGGCAGAACTCGACTCGACACAATTGACGATTCTTGCACGCCATGGGGTGACGATCCAATCCCATATCGGCCCCGTCTACGTCTGCCAGATTCCGTTGCGATCCATCCTGCCGGTGGCCCGTGAGCCGTTCGTCGTGATGTTAGAAGCGCCGAAGGAGATGAAGCCGCAATGAAGGAGTCCGTTATGTCTCTGCATCGCCCACTGAAGACGATATCCCGACTTTCTCTCCGCGTCCTTCTCTTCACCCTGATGGTCGTCGTTCCGGCGATCGGCTTCAGCCAGGAGAACGATAAGCTCGACCCGGTGCTCAAGAAACTCATCGTCAGCCCGGACGCCGCGCAAACCCCCGCCCTCCGGCCGCTGGTCAGGACGACCGGGATCGAACCGACGGTCGGGGTGTTCATCCGGACGACGAACGGCGCGGTCGCGCTCGATACGCCGGGACTCCAGGTGCAGACGGTCATCGGGGAGATCGTCGTGGCAGAGGTCCCGATCTCCCGGCTGGGCGACCTGGCGGCCCGGCCGGAGGTGGTGTCTGTTCACGCCGCGAAAGTCTGGATGCCGCTGCTCGACGCCAGCGTGCCGGAGACGAAAGCCAATCAGGTGCGCAGTTCGTACGCCGTCACCGGCAAGAACGTGATCGTCGGGGTGATCGATACGGGGATCGACTGGCGGCATCTCGACTTCCGGTCCGCGACGGACACGACGAAGACACGGATCAAGTTCCTCTGGGACATGAGCGACAACACCGGGCCGCCGCCCGGTGGGACGTTCGCCACCTCCGGGGGGACGGAGTATGCTGACACGACGATCAACAAAGCGTTTGTGGGAATGGCGACCGTGAATGAACGAGATGTCGCCGGTCATGGGACGCACGTGGCGGGGATTGCCGCCGGGAACGGTCGTGCCGGCTCACCTGGCGGAGTGTACGTCGGCATGGCTCCTGAGGCGGACCTGATCATCGTGAAGGCGACACGGGG
This sequence comes from Candidatus Latescibacterota bacterium, assembly GCA_016209865.1. Lineage (GTDB taxonomy): Bacteria > JAAXHH01 > JAAXHH01 > JAAXHH01 > JACQVL01 > JACQVL01. The sequence continues at coordinate 5,547 of JACQVL010000327.1, forward strand.
GAGTGCCCAGAGTTTCTCATCGAACGATATCGTCACGGCCATGGACTACATCGACGCGAAGGCTGCCCAGTTGAACAAACCGTACGTCATCAACTTGAGCCTGGGCGGCCAGCAGGGCCCGCATGACGGGACGGATACGGAAGGGGTTGCCATCGATAATCTCGTCGGAACCGGAAAACTGGACAAAGTTGTGGTCGCCTCTGCCGGGAATGATGGCACCAAACGGATTCACGCTCGTGGGACGCTTATCAGCAGTGTGGTCGACAGTACGAAGAGTTTCACCGCATCAGCCGGGGATAACATCTCTATCGATATCTGGACGCAGGTTCAACTGGCTATCCCAAACCAGGTCTTCATCAGCGTCGCAGGCCCGGATACGACCGCCGGCCCGGACGACGGGTTCCCGACGTTCGTCAGCGATAATTCGAACGGGAAGGTCACCATCGTGAGCAGTCCGTTTGGCACGTCAAACATTAACACGGACGTGAACATCGTGGTCAAGAAATCAGGCACCTGGAGCATCAAAATCCGAGGCAACAAAGGGTCGGCGTCCGGCCGGTTCGACATGTGGATCTACGACGGCGTCGTCCAGTTCAACGCGGCGGATGGGGATACGACGACGCTCGTCGGCGCGCCGGGCGCGTCGAAGAACGCGATCACCGTCGGCGCGTACGTGACCAAAGGGTCCTGGACAGACGTGAACGGGGTCCCGCATACGTCCACGTCCGGTGGAGTGCCTGTGGTCGTGGGGAACGTGTCGAGTTTTTCCAGCCCGGGTCCGACGCGCGACGGACGCCAAAAACCGGAAATCTCCGCCCCTGGCCAGGTCATCGGGTCGTCGTTCTCGTCCGATGCGACACCGGGTAACGGGACATCGATCTTCCAGACGGCGAACCTGCTTCAAGACGGCAAGCACGCCATCGCGCAAGGGACGAGCATGTCCGCTCCGCACGTGACGGGCGCGGTCGCGCTGTTCCTCGAACAGAGCGTCAAACGGAGCCTCTCACTCGATGCGATCCAGGTTCGAAGCCTCTTCCAGTCCTCCGCGAAGACCGACGTGTTCACAGGAACCGTTCCGAACGACAAATGGGGCTACGGGAAGATGGACGTCGAGAGGCTGTTTGTCAACTTCTTCGGATTGCCGAATGCCGTCACACTCGCTTCCTTTACAGTGGCAGCGAACGGTCGGCGGGTGCATCTCGCCTGGGAGGTGACGAGCACGTCCGATCATGCGGGGTTTCATGTCTACCGCTCTCCATCCGGCCGTGAACAAGACCGCCGGGTGATCACCCCGCAGCTCCTCACGGGTGGGCCGAGTCTCACGTACGACGACATGCCACCGGGGCCGGGAGTGTACGCATACTGGCTCGCCGACGTTGATCTGGCAGGCCGGACGACGTTTCATGGGCCCGTGGTCGTCACGTTCTCGACCGTCCCCTCCACGTTCCGGCTCGGCCAGAGCCGTCCGAACCCGTTTAACCCGACAGCCACGATCGAGTATGATGTTCCTCGATCTGAACACGTCACTCTTCGCGTCTACGATATCATGGGCCGGGAAGTCCGGAGGCTCGTCAACGAGCGGCAGCCAGCGGGCTTCTACCAGGTCGTCTGGGACGGCCGGGATGACCAGGGTATCGCGGCCAGCAGTGGAGTATATTTCTACAAGATGACCGCCGGTGCATTCACTCAATCACGCAAGATGACGCTGGTGAAATGACGGAAAATAGAAAATGGGAAATGGGAAATAACCCCAATGCTCATTTTCCATTTTCTGATTTCCATTTTCCATTTCCTATTTTCCATTTCTCTATGCCTCTCACCAAAGACGATATCCTCACTTTCATGCGGAGCCCGGAGTACCGGCCGCTCCGCATCCGTGAATTGGCCCGCTCGCTCGCCGTGCGGAATGAAGGCTACCGCTCCTTTCGCCGGCTCGTCGCAGAGATGGTCGAGGCCGGCGAGGTCGTGGAACTCCGGCGGAAGCAGTTCGCTCTGCCTGGGAGCGGGAGCTTCATCGTCGGCCTGCTGCACGGCCATCAGGGCGGGTTCGGTTTCGTCACACCCGACGCTGGTGAGCCGGATGTCTTCATCGGGGCGGACTCGATGGGACAGGCTCTTCACGGGGATAAGGTGCTCGTTCGGCTGTACGGACGGCGGCGCGGGCTGAACCCGGAAGGGGAGATCGTCCGCGTGCTCGAACGCGGCCGCGCCCCGATCGTCGGTCTCTACCGGCGGGAAGGGACTGGTGGGTACGTCATCCCGGATGATACGAGGATCACCCGCAACATCCTGATCGCCCGGCGGAACGCGAAAGAGGCGCAGACGGACCAGAAGGTCGTCGTCCATGTCACGAACTGGGACACGAGTTCCCACCTGCCAGAAGGCCGGATCACCGAGGTGCTGGGGTTCCCGGACGACCCCGGCCTGGAGATACTGTCCCTCATCCGGAGCTACGACCTGCCGCTCGATTTCCCCGACCCGGTGTTAGACGAAGCGGAACGGTTTCCCGCCAGTCTCCCGCACGAAGCGCTCGTCGGCCGGGTTGACCTGCGATCCACCCGGTGCATCACGATCGACCCGGTCGATGCGCGGGATTTCGACGACGCGGTGTCCATCCAGCGGCTTCCGAACGGCCACTACCGGCTCGGCGTTCACATCGCGGATGTCGGGTCCTACGTGCGCGAGGGGAGCTTGATCGACCGGGAAGCCCTGTACCGGGGGACGAGCATCTACCTCGTCGATCGTGTCATCCCGATGCTCCCGCACCGGTTGACGAACGACATCTGCTCGTTGAAACCCGGCGTCGACCGGCTGACGATGAGTGTGTGGATGGAGGTCGCTCCGTCGGGGGAGGTCGTCCGGTACGAGATTCGGGACAGCGTTATCCGGAGCGCGTACCGGCTGACGTACGAAGAAGCCCAGGAATGGGTCGAGACGGGCGACCCGCACGACGCGAAGACTGGGGCGATCGTCGCCGACCTCCGGGTGTTGCTCGACCTGAGCGTCATCCTGCGCGGCCGGCGGGTGGCGTCGGGAAGTCTTGATTTCGACCTGCCGGAACCGTTCGTGCTGCTCGACCCGGAGGGCAAGCCGCTCGACGTCCGCAGAGCAGAACGATTAGCCAGTCATCGTCTGATCGAAGAATGTATGCTGCTCGCCAACCAGACGGTCGCGGGTCACCTGCTCCGGCTGGGCATCCCCGCCCTCTACCGCGTGCACGCGAGACCAAGCCCGGACAGGCTCAAAGAGCTCCAGCTCCTCCTCGCCGGGTTCGGGTATACGCTGACCGCGCGGGATGTGGCGCATCCGAAGAAACTGCAGGCGTTCCTGGAATCGATCAAAGACCAGCCCGACCATGTGGTCATCAACGACATCGTCCTCCGGTCGCTGAAGAAGGCTCAGTACGCTGTGGACAACATCGGGCATTACGGCCTGGCGTTCGACTGGTACACGCATTTCACGTCCCCCATCCGGCGGTATCCTGATCTGGCCGTCCACCGGCTCCTCCGCGAGCTGCAGCCGGGACTGCCCCAGCCCGACCGGCAGCGCCAGGTCGAGCTGTTTTTCCGGCGGGCGGCGGAGATCGCCTCCCGGCGGGAAAAGCTGGCGGAGGAGGTCGAGCGGGAGTCGGTCAAGATCAAGCAAGTCGAGTTCATGGAGGGGAAGATCGGGGAGGTGTATGAGGGGATCATCTCCGGGGTCGTCCAGTCCGGGTTGTTCGTCGAACTGGAGGATTCGTTGATCAACGGTCTGGTGCATACCTCGACCCTGACCGATGATTATTATGTGTTCGATCGGGACCGGCGCCGGCTGATAGGGGAGCGGACGAAGCGGGTCTTCCGGTTGGGCGACCGGGTGCGGGTCCGGGTGACGCGGGCGGACCGGCGGCTCCGGCGGATCGATTTCGAGCTGGTCGACGAGGGGGCTCGTGCCGTGCGAGTTGTCGACGGGGAGCAGGACACACGTCGCGTGCGCGGCCGGGTCAGGAAAGGTCGGCCTCGTCGTGGAGGGATAGGGCGGAGCAGATAAGAGTGACGAGTGACGAGTGACAAGTAAAACAGAAGGGTGAGATTGAGGTTGAAATTCGGGAGCCTGGGTTCTTCGTCAACCTGCATCTCAACCTGAACCCGTTTTTTTCTCGTCACTTGTCACTGGTCACTCGTCACTGCTCTCTCCGCTTTTTCCCTTGACAGCATCAATCACTCAACATATTTTAACACATCGTTGGGGCAGTAGCTCAGTTGGGAGAGCGCATGAATGGCATTCATGAGGTCAGCGGTTCGATCCCGCTCTGCTCCACTCTCGCCGATCCCGCTCTGCTTGCCTTTAGCCTCGTGAGAAAGGTGTGTCGATGAGAAAAGGCCGATTCTGGTACGTCGGGGTTGTCCTCGCGCTCCTCCTCGCGCTCGATGAGCTGGCGGCCCTGGCATCCTCTCCTCACTCTTCTCCCACGCTCCCCGGCCTCACAGCGAAACATCCCTCGTCCCCCGACTCCGCAGACGCGATCAGATCGGGCCTGGCCCAGTTGTTCAAGAGTCCTCCGAAGGAAACGGTGGCCGGTCAGCGGATCTCTGGATGGGAAAGCAGACTCCCGGATGATGCGCTGGACCTCAGTGTGTTCGACCTGCCGGTGCTCATCAACGAACGGGTGAAGGCAGAATTTCAGTTCCTGCTCAACTTTAAGAAATTCCCGGAATGGCTGAACCGCGCGAACCGGTACGTTCCCATGATGCGGGAGATCTTTGAGAAAGAAGGGGTGCCCGGGGACCTGGTGTACCTGTCCTTGATCGAGAGCGGGTATCACCCACGGGCGTATTCCAGACGGAATGCGGCAGGCCTCTGGCAGTTTATTCCCACCACCGGCCGGGAACGCGGGTTGAAGCGGACGACCTGGGTTGACGAACGGTTCGACCCGGAGAAGGCCACGCTGGCGGCGGCCCGTCATTTCAAGCAACTCTACCGGATGTTCGGCGATTGGCAGCTCGTCATGGCCGCGCACAACGGCGGCCCCGGACTCGTCCAGAAAGTGATGAAGAGGAAAGGGACGCAGGATTACTGGCAGATGAAACTCCCGAAAGAGACGATGAAGTTCGTCCCGCTCATCATGGCCGCGGCCATCATCGCCAAAGACCCCAGCCGGTATGGGTTCAGTCCGAGTGCAGAACCTCCGCTGGCGTACGAAACGGTTTCCGTCAACCGGAGTGTCGGCCTGGAGACGATCGCGAAGGGGATGAACGTCCCGCTCGATACGCTCAAGATGCTCAACCCTGAACTGCGGAAATGGCGGCTGCCGCCCGGCGGGTATGACCTGAAGATCCCGGTTGGCACCCGGCCGAATCTCCTGGCCTGGCTGTCGGGAACGGCTTCCTCCACAGCGGCTCCACCCCCAGCCAGTGAGAGCGCGGATCAGACCGTCGTCTACATCGTCAAACGCGGGGACACGCTCTGGTCTATCGCCCGCCGGTTTCACGTGACGGTCGATGCGATCAGGGAGGAGAACGGTCTGTCCCGCAGGGGCACGCTGCATCCGGGCGATCGGCTGAAGATCAACGGGAGCGATTCGCGCCAATCAGGCGAGTAGGACTGATGCCTCTCTCGCGCGTTCATCCTCCGGCCTCTCTGACCGTTAGAGCCTGACATTCTTTCAAAAAGAGTTTGACTTTCTCCCCGTCTCCCCGTATATTAGGGACGTTGTGTCTTCAGGAGACGTGTGGTGTGCCCGGCTTCTGTCTCAGTGTCTTCAAGTCGGGCGTTTTCATCTTTGTGCCGTCCGTACGGGTAAGCCGACATGGCGAAAAAGTCAGACTGGATCATCGGCGGAGCCCTCGGGGCCAGTATCCTGCTCCTGGTGTTCGTGGCGGGGATTGCGCTGATCGGGAGCCTGATGGAGAGGGATGGGGAGTTTTCCTACGCGGCCGGCAAGCGCATCGCCCTGGTGGAGGTGACCGGCGTCATCCGGAACGCGCGCAGCGTAGTCGCGCAACTGGCCAGGTACCGAGAGGACGGCTCCGTCCCCGCCATCGTCGTCAGGATCGACAGTCCGGGGGGAGAGGTCGCGCCGACTCAGGAGATTTTCGACGAGATCCGGAAGACACGGAAAGCCGGGAAGAAAGTGGTCGCCTCGATGGGCGGAGTGGCCGCGTCTGGCGGGTACTACATCGCCTGCGCGGCGGATTCAATCGTAGCCAACCCGGGGACGCTGACGGGGAGCATCGGGGTGATTTTCGAGCTGCCCAACGTCGAAGGGTTATTCAAGAAGCTCGGTGTCGATTGGGAGGTGGTCAAAAGCGGGAAATACAAGGACATCGGTTCGCTCGCACGGGAACTGACGGATGAAGAACGGCGATTGCTGCAAGCGGTCGTCGATGACGTGTACGTGCAGTTTATCGACGCCATCGTGCAGAATCGCCGCCTGTCACGCGATCAGGTGATGGCGCTCGCCGACGGTCGGGTGTTCACCGGGCATCAAGCGAAAACGTTGGGTCTGGTCGATCGGACCGGGACGTACGAAGACGCGATCGCCTTAGCGGCCCGGATGGTCGGGATGACGGGGAAACCCAAAACGATCCGAGCGCGAGGCCAGAACCTCCTGGATGTGTTGTTCGACAACTTCGAGACGGCAACTCGGACGACGGACTCATCGCTCTTATTGGAATACCGGCTACGGTAACCGTAGACCGGATCGTCGATCAGCAAAGTGTTCTTCACGAAGGAGCTTCACATGACAAAGGCAGACATCGTCGCACGTATCGCGCAACAGACCGGGATGACCAAAGCGGACACGGCGGACGTCCTGGATTCGTTGCTGGAAGCGATCTCGGCGGCGCTGGGGCGTGGTGAGAAGATCGAGATGCGAGGGTTTGGCATTTTCAAGGTCGAGAAGCGCAAGGCACGCGTGGCCCGGAACCCGAAAACCGGTCAGGAGATTCGAATTCCGCCCCGGTCTGTCCCGGTGTTCAAGCCGTCCGACCATCTCAAGGGTCGGGTGCAGGGCAAATAACCGGCGAAGGGGGGAGACAGCGTGCCAAGCGGGAAGAAGCGAAAGCGGCATAAGATCGCGACCCACAAGCGGAAGAAACGTCTCCGCGCGGATCGACACAAGAAGAAGCTGCGGTAACCGTCAGGCGACCGCCAGACGACACACGCGTCATCTTGAGCGCATTCCAGAGGATGACGCGTTTTCGTTTGTGCGCTTCAGCCCCGCACCGGTCATCGCGTGCCGATGTACACATCCGTCATGATAAAACTGTACCCCCCGAACTTATTCTTCTTCACCCCCTTGAGCCACGGTTTGTACAACTCATACGCGATCGGGTGATACACGAACACCCCGCCGACGTCGGAGACGAGGATGCGCTCCGCCTGCCGGTAGAGGGCCGTCCGCGCCGCGGCGTTCGGTTCCGCGTCCGCCCGGTCGAGCAGGCGCGCAAACTCCGCGTGCATCCAATCATGCCGTCCCGTCCCCGCCTCGCGCGGATGCCAGATCATGTCGAGCATATTCTTCGGGTCGCGGTAATCCGCGTAGAACGGGACGAACCCCATCGGGATTTTCCAGTTGAACATCTGATCGGTGAACACCGGGTAGTCCGCGCTCCGGATGGTGAGCCGGATGCCCAGATGGTCTTTGAGCATCCCCTGGATCGCCTCCGCGACGAGCTTTGTCTCCGGCGCCGCTTCCCGGAGCCACAGTTCCACGACCGGAAAACCCCGACCGCCCGGATAGCCTGCCTCGGCTAACATCTGTTTCGCCAGCGCCGGGTTGAACGCCTGGACCTGCCGGTAGTCCGCGTACGCATCGAACGTCGGCGTGAGCATCGAGTAGGCCGGCCGGCCCGCCCGCCGCAACATCACCCGGCAGATGCTCTCCCGGTCGATCGCGTGACTGATCGCCTGCCGGACTTTCAGGCGGTTGAACGGCGGCTTGCGCGTCTGAAAGAACAGGTACCACGTCCCATCCGCCGGACTTGAGACGAGCTGGGATTTCAACACCGGGTTGTTGAGCACCCGGCTGAGTTCGTTCGCCTGGACCGCCACCCGTCCGACCTCGTCGTTCTCGTAGGGCAGAAGGTTGGCGGACGACGGATGCTGGAACGTCCGGATGATCCGCTCGACGGACCCCTTGACCGGCCCGTTGTAGTTCCGGTCGAGGACGAAGACCATCCGGTCGCCATGCTTCCATTCGACGAGTGCATAGCTGGAGTTCGTCACGCAATTCTCAGCCTCCGTCCACTTCTGGCCGTACTTCTCCACCTGCCATCGCGGGACAGGGTGGGAGGTCGGAAACGCCGCGATCAGACCTAAGTACGGAGCCGGGTGCTCCACTTCGATGACTAAGGTGTAGTCATCCGTCGCCCGCACGCCGAGCAGGCGGGGATCGTTCATCTTGCCCTGATTGTATGCCCTGGCTCCTTTGATGTCGTAGTAGAACGACGCATACGGGTTGGCCGTCTCCGGCGCGAGAAACCGGCGGTACGAATACTCGAAATCCCGTGCGGTGACCGGACGGCCATCGCTCCATTTTGCCTGTTTCCTCAGGTCGAACGTCCAGGTTTTCCCGTCGGGGGAGACGGTCCACCGGGCCGCCGCCGCCGGGATGAGTTTTCCGTTCTCATCCGTCGCTAACAGCCGCTCGAAGAGGAACTCGTTCCAGCCGCCGACGTAGAGGTTGACGCTCACGTCTAAGCTGGTCGGTTCGTCCCCCATGAACCGGTAGATTTGCTGGCTGAGCCGCGCGGCATCGGGCGGCAGAACCTTGCCGACGCTGTTCACGATGCGGGGCCCAGAGGCGGACGCGACGACCAGAAGAGCCAGTCCGGTCACGGCGAGCCAGAGGAGGGAGAGGGATAAACGCATACACAGAGGACTCCTCGTGGATTCCCGATTTCGCGGGCATGACACCGACTGATAGAGCCTTGACAGCTATCTCTTCACGCTATATTGTAACATTCTATGAGATCATTACTCTCCTGGCTACGCTTCAGACCCATCTTCTTGCTCTTCTGGATGTGCGGCCTGTGCAGTCCAGCCGTCGCGCGGACGAACCGGGTCAACTCCGTCGGGAAAGTCATGCCGCCGGACGCTGCCCCGCTCGACGAGCAAGTGTTCCGGGCGTTCGACCTGGACGGCACGTACATGGAGTGGTTCAAGACCGTCTACAAACGCACGGCCGGGACGGTGCTCATCGGGGAACCGTTGCTCCGGACGAACCGGAACTTCGACCTCATCCCCGGCGCCGCAGAACGCTGGGAAGCCAGCCCGGACGGGCTGACCTGGACGTTCCACCTGCGCCGTGGGATGGTCTGGAGCGACGGCCGGCCGTTGACCGCGCACGATTACGCCTACACCTACCGGCGCGCGGCCGACCCGGACAACGCGTACGATTTCGAATGGTTCTTCCGGCCGATTAAAAACTGGTCGGACGTGGTCGGCCGGCGCAAGCCGGTCAGCGCATTAGGCGTTCAGGCGATCGATGAGTATACGTTTGCCGTGACGACGGAAGCGCCCGCCCCGTACCTCCCGATGCTCCTGCAACAGTCGTGGCCTTCCCCCAAGCAGGCGATCGACAAGTACGGGGATGCCTGGTCGACCAGCCCGGAGACATCCGTCTCCAGCGGCCCGTTCCTCCTCAAGGAATGGCGACGGAACGACCTGCTCATCCTGGCCGCCAACCCGCATTACCGCGGCCCGGAGAAACCGTACCTCGAGCAGATCATCTACCGGCTCTACACCCCGATGGCCATGCCGCAAATCTTAGCCACGTACGAGGCGGATGAAATCGACTTTGCCGCCATCGCCGGACAGGCTGCCCTCGGCCGGGTCAAGAGCGACCCTCACCTGCGCAGTCAACTCCATGAGTTCGTCGATTATATCACGATGTATCTGACGATGGATACGTACCACACCGTGTTCAAAGATGTCCGAGTCCGCCGTGCGTTCGCGCATGCGATCGACCGGAACGCTCTGATGAAATCCGTGCTCCGCGATATCGCCGTTCCCGCCTCGTCCATGCTCGCGCCCGGGTTCCCCGCGGCCGCGTCCGAGCAACTGCGTCCCCTCCAGGACTACAACCTGCCCCTCGCCCGCCGCTTCCTGGCCGAAGCCGGTTACCCGGAAGGCCGGGGATTTCCGGCGGTCGAGCTCTGGGTGCGGAACCGTGAGAGCGAGCAGATGCGTTCAGCCGCGGAAGCCATCCAGGCGATGATCTCGCAGACGCTGCACGTCCGGCTTGAAGTCCGGGTCATCGAGAGCAAGACATTCATGGATGCCCTGAACACCCACCGGCTCCCCCTCGCCCTGCTGCCCTACAGTTACGATTACTACGACGCGAGCAACCTGATGACGCTGTGGCTGTCGAACGGCCGGCACGCGTGGAAGAACGACCTGTTCGAGCGGCTCGTCGGCCAGGCGAATCAGTTCATGGGACCGTGGGTGGAGCGGGAGCGGATGTACCGCAAGGCTGAACGGCTCCTGGTCAGCGATGTCGGCGGGATCTTCCTCTGGCATCCGGTGACCAGCCAGGTCTGGAAGCCATACCTGAAGGGCGAAGAGTTGGTCCCGAACCGTGCAGGACTCCTCGCCTGGCGCGGCGGCCGGCAAGAAGTCACGATCTACGTGACCAACGACCGGCATGGCCGTTCGTCCCGCTTTTCCCTCCTGACCTGGCTTCGAAGGGTGTTCTTACCTGCCACCGACCACTGATCACCGACCACCGATTAACTTCACCGCCATCCGGATGGCGGCTCCTAAGTTTTCCGGGTTGGCCACCCCCTGGCCCGCGATGTCGAACGCCGTCCCGTGATCGACGGACGTCCGGACGATGGGCAAGCCGAGCGAGACGTTGACACTCCGGTCGAACGCGATCGCTTTGACCGGGATGTGCCCCTGATCGTGGTACATCCCGACGATCCCGTCGAACTCGCCCCGCAGGGCCCTCATGAACACTGTGTCGGGCGGGAGCGGTCCGATCACCTGCCAGCCGGCTGCCTGCGCCTTCTGGATGGCCGGGGTGATGATCCGGATTTCCTCATCCCCGAACATCCCCCCTTCTCCGGCGTGCGGGTTCAGGCCGGCGACCGCGATCCGGGGGTTCGGTCTGCCCGTCCGTTTGAGCGCGTTCCCGATGATCTCGACCGTCGTGATGATGCCGTCTTCCGAGAGCCGCTCGATGGCCTGACGGAGGGAGACATGGGTGGTGACGTGCGAGACGAGGATCGAATCGAACGCGAGCGTCAGCCGGTACGCCTTCGTGCCCGTGAGGTCTGCCAGCAATTCCGTGTGTCCGGCGTAGTGATACCCGGCCCGGTTCATCGCCTCTTTATTGAGCGGCGCGGTGACCACACCGCCAATCTCCCCGGCCATCGCCAGCCGGGTCGCCGTCACGACCGACTCGACGGCTAAGCGCCCGGCCAGCTCACTCACCTCGCCCGGCTTCAGCCGTTCGACATCCGCCTCCATCACGGTCAACACATCGATCGTCCCCGGGCGGAACTGCGCCTCACGCGGGGCGGTCACCGGGTTGACCCGGAGCGGGGACGGGGCAAACCGCAGGTGCCGGGCGATCACGTCCGCATGGCCGACGACCAGCGGACGGCACACCCTGTAGATCTCAGGGTCCGCCAGGGTCTTGACGATGATCTCAGGCCCGATGCCGTTCGGGTCGCCCATCGTGATACCCAAGATGGGACGCTGCGCGGGGTCGATCACGGCCGCTGACTCCGGCCGCAGCGCCTGGACGGTCGTGACCAGACCGTCCGGCCCGCCGAACGCCCCTGGTTTGATGACGACGGGCAGTCCGTCGTACGGGCCGCCGAGCAGGTTGACCCGCGCGATCCCCGGCCTGACTTCACTGACGATTCGAGTTCCCCACCCTTCCAGGCTGCGGATGACGTGCGTGGCCGTCTCCCCGCCGGTGACGACCAGGCCCGCGGGCCGCTCTCGCGCGAAGACCCGCCGCCCGATCTCTCCCAGCCGGGCCGCCAGACGTTCCACCGGGTCGTCGCCGCCTGCCTGCGTCCTGAGCCGGTCGACCCACGCCCGTCGATCCGTCTCGTCTGGGGGGGTGAGCGACAACATCACATCCTGGCCGGCGCTCAGCCCTGCTACGCCCTCTTGAACGACCCGCTCCATCTCCCGTTCCGTATCCCCGTCCATGAACAAAGCGGCGAGATCGATCCGGCAGACGGTCGTCCGTGGACGCCGGCTCATCTCATCGACCTGTCGCGCCGTCACGGGATGCACACTCCCGGCGATGAGCAGGACGGGGCCGGACGCCTGCTGGACCGGAGGAAGTGCTGCCGCTGGCGTCGTTTCGGTCCCCGCCAGCCGGGCCGCCAGACGCCGGGCCAGGCCAGCCGACCCGCAGAGCAGGGGCGCCGGCTGCATCGCGTCGACCGCGGCCAGAATGGTGTCCAGGTCGTCGGACGACGCGGCATCGACGACGATCGTCGCGGCGCCGGCCCAGATCAATTCATCAACCTGTCGCTGGATTGCCTCCGAGCCCGACAATACCGTCTGCAGCTCCACATGGCCGACCGGACAGCTCGACTGACGTTCGATCAGGTCGGGGAGGAACGAGGTCGTCACCGGGCTGCCCGGGTCGTCTCTCATCGCCGTCCGGCTGACCGGGACGCCATCGACGAGATGGTACCCGCCGACCGTAATCCGGCCGAGTTCCGGGAACGCGGGGACGACGAGCACGGCCGGGTATCCGAGCACCGCGCGGACCGCGTCCGCTTCCTGGCCGATGTGGCCGCGCAGCGTCGAATCGATCTTCTTATAGAGCACCCGATGACCAGTCTGGAGGGTCGTCTTACAGGCGGCCGCCGTCCGGCGGGACGCGTCATCAGGCGGGCAATCGCGGCTGTGGGTGTCGATGACGACGATATCGGCCTCGACAGAGGGCAGCCGGTCGGCGGAGAGGAGCACGACCGTGCGGAGTCCATGCACGGCAAACGGCAGGCCAGCATCATTCGCCCCGGCGAAATCGTCGGCGAGGATGACAAGGGGGGGCATGAAGGTCTCGCTCTTATGGGTTGTCATTCCCACGAAAGTGGGAATCCATGTTCTTGAATGAACCGCCTCGATGGATTCCCGCTTGCACGGGAATGACAGCATAAAGAACCGGCCAGGGGAGTCACAGGCTCAAATCCGACTGAATCTGCCCCCATGTCGGCTCGACCGGGGCGGTCCGGTCGACCAGACCTGCCAGGACTTCCGGCCATTTCGCGCCGGAGCCGGTGATGAGACAGACAACCGTCTGATCCCGCCTGATCCGCCCCTCACGCGACGCTTTCATCGCGCAGGCCACTGAGGCTGCTGAGGAGGGTTCGACGAGAAACCCGCTCCGGGCGAGCAGCCGGACGGCGTGCAGGATCTCCTCATCCGTGACATCCGTCGCGTCCCCGCCTGATTCATAGATCGCCTGGAGCGCGGGCTTTCCTCCCATCTCATCACGGATGGACAGCGCGATCGAGCGCGGGTCGGGATGCACCACCACCTCATTGAGACCCTGCTGGAACGACCGGACGTACGGGTTACACCCGGCTGCCTGGGCGCCGTGCATCCGGGGGAGCCGGTCGCTGATGCCCATCAGCCTCAGCTCGCGGAACCCCTTCCACGGCCCGTAGAGACTATCCCCGGCCGAGATCGGGCAGAACAGATGATCGGGAACCCGGCGGCCGAGTTGAAGGAAAATCTCGTAGCCGATCGTCTTGTATCCCTCCACCCCGTACGGTGTCCCGACCGGCATCGGCTCCATCGTCGTCGAGGGGTAGTACCCGTGGTCGGTCACGAGCGCTTCGAGGTACCGGTCGCGGTCTTTGAGGACGAACGCCGTCCCCCCGTAGAGCTGAATCATGTTGCGCTGAAGGACGGAGGATTCAGGATGGCAGAAGATCGCGCAGGACGCCATCCCGGCCGCGGCGGCATAGGCGGCTGCGGAGCTCCCGTGGTTGCCTGTCGTGCTGGCCGTGACCTTCGTGAACCCGAGAGCTTTCGCCATCGAGATCGAAGCGGCGTGAAACCGATCCTTGAACGCCCACGTGGGGTTGGTGGTCTCGTTCTTGATGTACAGCTCGTTCAACCCCGTCTCCTCACAGACCACGCGTGGCCGGACGAGGGCGGTATTCCCCTCACCGAGCGAGACGATACAGCGCGGGTCGCTGACCGGCAGGAGCGCCCGAAACCGCCAGATCGAATGACTCTGGCTCGGCACGTTCCACTCGTTGATGTTCAGAGCCCGGGCGATGGCGTCATAATCATAGGTCACGCCGAGAGCCGCGACCGTGCCGGCGGCGCGACAGAGAGGACACCCATGAAACATCGGTCCGATGGGATACTCGGCATGGCACTGAGTGCAGGTCAGGGCGATGGCTGGCATGGGACGCTCCTTGTTGTGTGATCAATACCAGCTTCGCGCTACGTTGTCAAGTCTTTTCCATGATTTCCTGTTGACAGCGGGGATGAGGTGGCGGTAGATTACCGACGTTGAACACGATCCAACCAGGAGAGAGTGGGGACCTGCATCAGCCAGGTTGTTGCGACGCTGGCGGGAGAGGGTTTATGCGTGATCCTGCAAAGGTTCTGATTGTCGACGATGAGGAGGGGGTTCGACAGGTCGTTGCGGCGTTCTTCCAGAGACACGGCTGCCAGGTGTTCACGGCACGCGACGGTCTGGAAGGGGTCGAGCAGGTCCGGCAGCAGCACTTCGACCTGATCATCCTCGACCTGAACATGCCCCGGATGAATGGGATGGAAGCCTTACCGATCATCCGCGAAGTCGACCCAGAGACACGCGTGGTGATCCTGACCGGGTACGGCTCGTATGAATCCAAAGTGGAAGCGCGGGAGAAAGGGGTGTACGATTACCTCCTGAAGCCTGTCAGCGTGACCAAGCTCAAGGAGGTCGCGGATCGAGCCCTGCCGGAGCGTCGTCAGATGACGGACCGGCGCCAGGCCGGCGATCAACCCGGCGAAGGCCTCAGTAAGGTCCGTCTGTCCCCCGGGAAGGTCGACCCGGTGATCGCGCAGGAGATCCCGGAGCGGATTGCCCGTGTCTTTTCCGTGGTCGCCCTGGCCAAGAAAGGGGACACGCTGACGGTGGCGATGGTCGATCCGTTCGATCTCGTCGCGCTCGACACGCTGAATACACAGATCGGATACCAGATCAAGCCAGTGCCCGCGGACCGGTACGAGATCATGAAGACCATCGACGAGGTTTACAGGGGCGCGCGCGATACGGGACAGCGGTCTCTCGACGCTGAACCGGTCCCGTCGCCGCCCCCGGTGACCGCAAAGCCAGCGGCGGTTGTCCCCGTTCACGAGCCATCCAGGCCTGCCAGCACCGGTGAGACGAACGACGCCGCTGTGCAGTGGGTGAACCTCATCCTGCTGCAGGCCGTCCAAAGCCGGGCGAGCGACATCCATCTCGAGCCCTGGACCCAATCCGTCTCCGTCCGGCTTCGGATCGACGGCATGCTCCACGAGATCAACGCCCCTTCCAAACAGTTGTTCCTGCCGATCGTCTCACGCATCAAACAGCTCGCCGGCCTGGATGTCGCCGAGTGCCGGATTCCTCAAGGCCGGCGAGTCCATGTGCGCCTGGAACAGCAGGAGGTCGATCTCCGGATCATGACCCTGCCCACCGTGTATGGCGAGAGTGTCGTCGTCCACCTGATCGACGAGCGCCCCGGGTTCAGCGATATGAAGACATTGGGGTTCGACGCGTCCGCTTTGGCGCTCTTCGTTGAAGCGATTCAACGACCGCAGGGGATGGTGTGCCTGACCGGCCCGAAGGGGAGCGGGAAGACGACCACCCTGTATGCAGCCCTCCAGACCCTCAACTCGCGGCAACGGAAAATTATCACGGTCGAAGACCCGGTGGAGTACGAGGTCGAGGGCATCAACCAGGTGTCCGTCCGCGCCGACCTCGGCCTGACGTTCGCGTCCACCCTCCGTGCCGCCGTCCGGCAGAACCCGGACGTGATCCTGGCGGGAGAGATACGGGATGGGGAGACGGCAGACCTGGCCATCCAGGCCGCGCTGAACGGTCGACTCGTCCTCGGCGCCCTGCAGACGCCCGACGCTCCGTCCAGCCTGACCCACCTGGCCAGCCTGGGCCTCCCGCCCGCGCTCCTCGGCACAGCCCTGACTCTCATCATCGCTCAGCGCCTCGTCCGCCGTCTCTGTCCCGACTGCACGACCGAGATCGTCCCGCCGGCAGAGCAGATAGAGCAGGCGAGGATGCTCGGCGCGGCCACGATCCCGGCGAAGGTCTTCACGGGCGCCGGGTGCGGGCAATGTCGCAAGACCGGCTACCGTGGCCGGGTTGTGCTCCACGAGGTGCTGCCCATCACCGGCCGCATCCGGCAAGCCCTGATGCAAGGCGCGGGAGACGCGCACATCCGGAAAGAGGCCGCGGCGATGGGACATGCCTCGCTCATCGAGCATGGCCTGGCCAAAGCCGGGCAGGGGGTGACGACCCTGGCCGAGGTGCTGGGCGCGCTGTCTCCTTACCAGGCCGCATCGACCTGAACCGTCCAGACCACATCAGACCGCTGGGGGATCGTCTTCCCGGCCTGACGAACCCGCCGCTGCGTGTACCGGACGGATAACTCTGTCTTCGCGGCGATCGGCCCGCGCATGAAGACCGACCAGGAGGCGCGGTCATCCGTGAGGGAATAGCCGGACACAGGATCGAAGGGGTCATCCGACTCATCCCTCAACGCCTGCGTGGTCACTCCGGATGATCCAACCCATCGACCCGACAGGCTGAGCTTCCCCATCGTCTGGTACCGAACGTCCGCCAGGAACACCCGTTCGCGTTCTTCGGCTTTGCGCGTCGAGGAGAAGGCGACCTGATGCTCGGCTCGTCCCCTCAGCCGGAGGCGAGGAGTCACATTCCAATCGACCTGTCCCCTGAGTCGGGCCGGGTCGTAGCGGCGGCGAACCGGTTTCCCTTCTTCCCGGCGTTCGCCTCTCCACATCGCCGTCATCACGACTGATCGGGTGATGCGACGCATGATTCTGGCGGCGACCACGGTTCCCATCGCGGGGATCGACTCGTCGGTCAAGTTCCACCGTCGTCGTGTTGTTCGATGCGAGAAGGCCAGGATGGTCTGGTCGTCCGGTCTGAACCGGACGTCAGTCGTGATGTTAGACTCATCCCGTCGCTGGGCAACCGTCCCGCCGTCCAGCCGCCCCAGCGTCCATAGCACGCCCGCCACGAACCCCATCCCACCATCGCGGCGGGCGATCTCGCCGTACAGGTTGGTCGGTCCGATCATCGCGTCGAGATCAAGCCCATAGACGAGCGCAGGGCTGAGCGGGGTTTCTGCCGGCTCGGCCTCATCGTCAGCCCCAGACGCATCGGATGGACGCCCCGATGGCGCTTTCCCCCTCCTGGCGAACGTCAGCCCAGCCGACGTCCCGTCGTGCATCCATGACACCCGGAAGCCGGTCAGAGAACGCTGAGTCTGCGAGCGTGCGACGGCGGTCGTCACCCGCAGCGCGCGCAAACGAGCGACCATCACGGCTCCGTGAAGCTGTCCCGACTGTGGGGACGATCGAACCGGCGTCACCCCGCGTGGGCGCCATTTAAAAGGGACACCCACGCCACTGACACCCGTCCCGCTCGACCGCTCTCCCAGCACCAGTCCCTGGCCGTACTCTATCCGGTATCGTCCGATGAGGAACTGTTCAATCAGACCCCAATCACGGACGCCCGCATAGCCGGTCATTCCACGGGTCTCTGCACGGCTGAGTCTCCGGTGATCGACACGCGCTCCCCACAGAACATGCGGGCCGATCGTGATGTCCGTACGGAGTCCCATCCAGCCTGTGCGCCGTCCCATGTCTCGTTCCCGTCGCTGTCCGGTCATCCTCCATCGCCCGCTGAGGCGCGGCGGCGCCCGCACCGAGATGAACGGGCGCAACCCCTCAACCAGCGCCCGATCCAACCCCGGGACGTCTGGCAGGAGAGACACGGCCGGAAACGATCTCGACCGGTTCCGCCGCCGGACGACATCCTCCGCCTGCTGGGGGGTCATCCAGGGGAGTTGCTCCAGTTCCGTCCGGGTTGCGGTGTTGAGGTCGATGGGCGAATGGCGTAGCTCGTCGAGCCGTGCCATGTCCGGCGGCGCGATCAGACCGTCAGCCGCCTCTGCCAGGTCTTCCAGCGCCTCATCCAATTCCTGTGCGAACGCCGACTCGACGAGCAAATCGGCCGGGCCGAGGTTCCAGGCAACACACACCAGCATGGCAGCCAGAGAACAGCCCTGGAGGACGCTCATCGCCTGCGTTGCCTCCCGAACATCACGGACAGAGAGACCTGGTGCGTCAGGCCGAGGACCGGGTGGGACGACACCGCGTAGGAGGTTTCGACGCGCGGGAGCATCACGCTCGCTCCGGCGAAGAACATCGACGGGTCGGTGAGGATGCCGCTCCGGACGACGAGGAAAGGGGCAAATCGGAACTCCTGGCCAATCCGGCCGCAGACGGGCTGTCCAGGCTCTCGATCGACCTGAGCAGTCACGACGACATGCGGTCCGGCCCGGCTCATCCCGATACAGAGCGGTCGCGGAACCTGATCACGACTCCCGGCGAGCCTTGCACGGTTGACGTTTCGGGCGACCAGACCAATCCGTACCGCACCCGGCAAGCGTACCAGCAGACCCGCATCGATGGCCGTCGCGCGCGCAGTCCCGTAGCCGTCGATCGAGAGGATCAGCGTCCGTCCGGTGACCCCGATCATCAGCCGGGAGACGAGGGCACGGCTGGCTGACATCCCCATGACCGTTTCCCGGTACCCCTCCCCCCCGAACCCCTCGTAGGACACTCCCACCCCACCTACCGGGGTGGGAATCACCGCCGCGCACATCGTCCGGGTCAGTCCATCGAGACCATACAGGACGGTGTAGAAGCTGGTCAATTCAGGATGGCCGAGCTGTGACATCCCGGCAGGGTTCATGACCGGACTGTTCGCATCGTCCGCGACTGCCACGAACGCCCCGGCTAATCCGGTTGGCCGGGCTCCCATCGGGATGAACTCGAACGCCGCCCGGCCGGACACCGATGGGAACAGGCTGAGGGTGATCACGATGGCGATTGGAAACGATGCACGCACGACTGCGCTCCTTTCATCGTTCATCGTTGCTCTATTGCAGTCGGAAAGCACGGCGAAATCTCGTATCGCCGTTCCATCTGTGCCATCTGTGATTCCGGTTGACAGACGGCGCGCGTGTGTGTATGCTGTGTCCAGCGTCAGGCCATCACGGGACGAAAGGATTGTAGAGGAACTGGCATGGAGCAGACGCTGAGTCCACACGGGCAGAGGTTTCAGGAGATACTCAGGGCGCTCGGCTGCGCGCATCAGGTTATGGAGTTACCCTATTCGACGCGGACGGCCGCCGAAGCCGCTCACGCGCTCGGCTGCCGGGTTGAACAGATCGCCAAATCCCTCGTCTTCAGGGGCACTCGCACGCACAAATCCCTCCTGATCATCGCCAGTGGGGGGAATCGGGTGAACGAACAGGCGATGGAGGCTTACGTCGGGGAGCCCATCGAGAAGGCGGATGCGGAGTTCATCCGCCAGCGGACGGGGTTTGCGATCGGAGGCGTCCCGCCCGTCGGCCATGCAGAGCGGTTGGAGACCCTCATCGATAAAGACCTGAGGCAGTACGAGGACATCTGGGCGGCCGCCGGGACGCCGAATGCCCTCTTTCGGCTGACGTTCGATGACCTGGTCCGCATGACGGACGGGCGCGTCGTCGCGGTCACGTGACATTTTTACCGCAAAGAACGCAAAGGTAGGACAATTATGGTTCATCCGACATTTTTACGGATCACGCTGATGAGAGTTTGATGATCAAAACAGGGCATCCGTAGGGGCGATCCTTGTGATCGCCCGCATCGGGGCGAATACCAGATTCGCCCCTACAGGTTTTTACCGATTTGGGTCGTCAAATCTCATGAGGGGCGACCCGGTGAGTCGCCCAGGGC
>JACQVL010000343.1 GCA_016209865.1 Candidatus Latescibacterota bacterium
GATAAGTACATGCCTTCCCGAACCCCGAACCCCGAACCCCGAACCCCGAGTTCTCCCGCACCCGACGCGCTCCTGATGCTCGCCGCCAGCGAAGGGGACGCCAACATGTACTACGCGACCGGCCTGTTCGTCCCCGACCCGTTCACGTACATCGAGCAGAACGGGACGACGGTCCTCATCATGAGCGACTTAGAGATCGACCGGGCGAAGGCGCACTCGAAAGCGAACACGGTGCTCTCGCTCACCGCCTACCAGAATCGTTTGAAGGAACGGGGGCTCAAGAGTCCGAAACTCACCGATGTCGTGGCCGAAGTCCTGAAGGAACGCGGCATCCGGTCGGTGCTCGTTCCGGCCACCTTCCCGGTCGGGTACGCGGACCAGCTCCGGGGGAAGGGGTTCAGCGTGCGGTCGAAGGCCGACCCGTTCTTCGAGGAGCGGACGGTCAAATCGGCGCAGGAGATCGCCCACATCTCAGACGTCTCGCGTCACACCGAGTCCGCGATGCGAGCGGCGATCGCAGCGATCAGCCAGGCGACCGTCCGGGACGGACTGCTGTACGGGCCGGACGGCGTCCTGACGGCGGAAGCGATCAAACGGCTCATCAGCGTCCATTTGCTCGAACGCGATTACATCGCCCAGCACACGATCATCGCGTGCGGCGTCCAGGGGTGCGACCCGCACAACCAGGGCTCCGGCCCGTTGCGGGCGGGCCAGCCGATCATCCTCGACGTCTTCCCGAAATCCGCCCACACCGGTTATTACGCGGACATCACCCGTACAGTCGTGAAAGGGAGAGCCTCGGATGCGCTCAAGCGGGTGTACGACACCCTGCTCGCCACGCAGGAGCTGGTCTTCGGGCGAGTGAAGGACGGGGTCGAAGGACAGGACGTGCATCGAGAGGTCGAGGAATTTTTTAAACAATCCGGCTACGAGACGGGGGAGATCAACGGCCGGATGCAGGGGTTCTTCCACGGGACAGGACACGGCATCGGATAGGATATCCACGAGCTGCCCCGGATCGGGACGATGCCGTACACCCTGAAGACCGGCCACGTCGTCACCGTCGAGCCCGGCCTGTACTACACAGACATCGGCGGAGTGCGGATCGAGGACAACGTGGTCATCACGGAGACAGGGTGCGAGAATCTGACACGGATGGAGAAGCGGTTGGAAGTGTAAACGAGAGGCCTGTCAACTGAATCCGTATCCCCTACGGGGCGTCGTTGATCTCGTGCGCGACGCGTTGGCCGGACTCAAACGCGCCCTGCATCCACGACGATGCCGATGAGAGATGATCGCCGGCCAGATGCACGCGTCCTTCGGGCTGCGCGATCTTCTTGAGCTGCCACCAACTGCCTTCTGCCCAGGCGCCACGAGTCCATTCATCCTCATCCCAGCACTTCGTGACACCCCCTTCACAATGCTGGCGGATACCGGGGAAGAGTTTCTCCATCTGGCCGAGCATGTGGGTGATGCGCTCGCTCTCTTTCATGGCGGTGATCCGCTGCGCATAGTGCTGCCTCGTGTACGAGAGCAGGATGCCCCGCTTGCCCGGCTGGTTAAACGTCGGATGCCAGATTTCCATCGGATCATCGGTCACCGCAAACCCATTGACTCCCTTCTCGAGCCAATATCGCTTTCTCACCTGCAGGAAGACACGCGCGACCGATGCGTACGTCATGTCCTGTATCGCTTGTCGTTTTTTCGGCGAGAACGGCGGGGAGACTTCAATCCGCCTGAGGAGAGCGAATGGAATGGCGCAAATCAGATGCTCCCCGGTGAGGGTCTGGTACGAACCCGCCTGCGAGAATGTCACTCGTACACTGCGTGCGTCGTGCGCGATCTTGACCACCGGCGATCCATACAGAATTTTTTCTGTGAGTCGCGCAGCAAAGGCTTTTGGAAGTAAATCGCTTCCCCCTCTGATCTTGAACCATCGTTGGCTGTCACGACCGAGGTCGATGCCGACCGCGCGTTCGACCGCCGACGCATACCCCTTCCATGTCAGCTCCGATCGCTTCGACTGGTTGGAGGACACGAACGACAGGGTGGCCGGGTAGACGGGGTCGAGCGAGAGGTTAAAGCGTTTGATGTACGCTAACGTCAGGCCATGATTCGGAGGGATACGAGCGGCGCCGGCCTCGGCGTACATCCCATCAGAGAACGGTTCGCGGATCGTATAGACCCGGCCGCCCGGCCGCGTGCGTGCCTCAAGAATCGTCACATCATGGCCCACCTGTACCAATTCATACGCCGCCGAGAGTCCAGCCGGTCCGGCTCCGATGACGATCACTTTTTTGGGAGGCCCCTTTCTGACGAAGGGTTTGTTCCCTAACGCCAGCGCATCGAGCGGTGCCAGAGACAACGCGGCGGCGGCCAGGAGGCTGTGTCTGAGAAAGTCTCGCCGACTGAGGGGGTGGGCCATGCGATGATTCTCTCACGCACATATTACGGCACTAACACGATCTTCCCGTACGCTCCGGGTGCCATCACCATCTCGTGGGCGCGGGGCGCATCGCTCAACGGCAATTCCGTCCGGACGATCGGCCGGAAGGCGCGGGTCTCCAGGCCCGCCCGGATGGCCGCATGGATGCCCGCCAGCTCCGGATCGGGCGCGTTCAGCAGCGTCATCCCCACGATGGCCGCATCACGCGACATCGTATCGCGGGGGTTGATCTCCACCGGCCCCCGGCTGCCGACCACGACCACGCGGCCTCCTCGGGCCAGGATGGGCAGGTCCTTGCCGAGGTTCACGTTGGCGAGCATCTCCACGATGACATCCACGCCCCGGCCGTTCGTCAGGTCGACCGCTTTCTTGAGATAGTCGGGGTCGTGATGATCGAGCACGTGATGGGCGCCCTGCTCGGCGACGAGCCGCCTGCCCTCCTCCGTCCCGCCCGTCCCGATCACCGTCAGACCCGCCGCGCGGGCGATCTGCACTGCCGCGATGCCCACCCCGCCGCTCGCTCCATGCACGAAGACGACCTCCCCCGGAACCGCGCGGGCCCGCTGCATCAGCGCGCGGTACGCGGTGCCGTACGGCACGCCCAGGGCAGCCCCCTGCGCGTACGTGATCCGGTCGGGCAGCGGGTACACCCGTGAGGCGTTGCAGAGCGCCCGTTCCGCATACGCGCCGCTGAGTGTCGTGAAAACATACACCCGATCTCCGCTCACCACGTTCGTGACCCCCTCACCGATCGTTTCGACCACGCCCGCCGCATCCATGCCAGGGGTGTACGGCAACGCGGGCTTGACCGCATACGTTCCCGTTCGAATGTACGTATCGACCGGGTTGACCCCCGCCGCATGCACCCGCACCACCACCTGTCCAGAGCCGGGCTTGACATCGGGCGCGTCTTCCACTCGCATGACCTCAGGCCCCCCAAACTGGTGGACTCGTATGGCTTTCATGATTCCTCCCCTTCTGTGAGTGAAGAGTTAAGAGTGAAGAGTTAAGAGTGAAAAGCAAAGAGGAACAGCAACTTACAATGTTTACCACTCTTCATTCTTCACTCTTAACTCTTCACTGAAGTCTCTCTATGACTTCAAACAGCATCTTCGGGCCGCGCTGCATGTTCTCGACCGAGATGCGTTCGTCGTTCCCGTGGATGCCCCGCAGGTCTTCATCCGGGATGATAAACGGGCTGAACCCGTAGCAATGGATACCCAGGTCGCGGAAGAAATGGCAGTCAGTGAACCCGGCAAGGACGTTCGGGATGACGTGCGTCCGCCTGTGATACTGAGAGACGACGTCCCGGACGGCGTTGACGAAGTCGGTATCGAACGGGGACGCGGTGTTGGTGAACGTCAGCACTGGCTCGATCTCGATCCCGTCATCGTCGATGACCCGGCGCAGGTCCGCCATAAACCGGTCGGGCGACTCGCCGGGGAGCAGGCGGCAGTCCAGCTCCGCCGTCGCCGTCTGGGGGATGATGTTGATCTTCGGGCTCCCCCGGAGCATCGTGATGGAGACGGTGTTCCGGAGCACCGCCGCGTGCTGGGAGCTGTGATTCAGGTCGGCTAAGAACGCCTGATCGTGGACGGCGGTCGCGATGTCCGCGAATTTCGTCCGCCGTTCGCCCTTCTGGAGAGGGGCCAGTCCTTTGAAATACAGATCGACGGGCGGGGAGACCTTGACGGGCGGGGTGTAGTCGAGCAGACGGTTGAGCGCTCGCACCAGTCGGTTGACCGCCGAGTTGGGTTTGGGACGTGAGCCGTGCCCTGGCTCTCCGGCCGCTCGAAGCCGAAGCCAGCACGGCGTCTTTTCCGTGATGTCCACAGAGTAGACGAGCGCATCGTGCTCGATCTTGCCCTTCCCGCTCTCGTTCACCAGGAATTCCGCATCCCGGATGAGGTCCGGATGATGCCGGACAAACCAGCCCGCCCCCATTGCTCCGCCAGCTTCCTCATCGGCCGTGACGAGGAGAATGACGTCCCGTGTGAGGGGAAATTTGCTCCGGTGCAAGGCCAGGAACACGACCAGTTCGATGATCCCTACGTTCTTCATATCCAGCGCCCCACGCCCCCAGATATACCCGTCCTTGATGAGGCCGGAGAGCGGGTCGACGCTCCAGAACTCGCGGTCGACCGGGACGACGTCGCTGTGGCTGAGGAGGATGATCGGACGTTTCGACCCGTCGCCCCGCAACCGGGCGTAGAGGTTCGACCGGCCGGGCGCCGATTCGAAGAGGGAATACGGAATCCCTTCGCGCTTGAGAACCCGGCCGATGAACACCGAGGCGCGGTGTTCATTGCCCGGCGGGTTGATCGTATCGATCTGGATGTAGTGACTTAAGAGCTGGACGGCTTCCCGTCCGATCGTGTCCCAATTCAAGATGGCGTACCCTCCATAAGAAACAGAGATGAATGGGAGAATGGGAGAGAGGGAGAATGGAGAAGGAGAGCAATACTGTTCAGTTTTTTCGCCCCCTCTCCCATTCACCCACTCATCTTTTTACATACCCTTCGAGCGCCTGCCTGACGACGGCGATGGCGGCTAAGTCGCCGACCGCGTCCCCCAACCCGGCGGGGACGATCTGTACCGTCCGGTAGAGGCGGTCCCAGGTTTCCTGCTTCAGGTACTCCCGAATCGGGCTGAGCAGCAGGTCGCCCGCCTTGACGATGATCGTCCCGATGATGATGATCTCCGGGTTGAGCACGTTGATGAGCGTGCCCAGCCCCTGGGCCATGTACCGCGCGGTCTCGTCGACGACCCGGAGCGCCGTCGCATCCCCGCGCCGGGCCGCGTTCATCACCGTCTCGGCGGTGATGGCGTTGACATCCCCGTCTGCCAGGTCGACCATCAGGTCTGGTCGTCCCGTCTGGACATCCGGCCTATCGGCCTGTTGACCTGGAACCTGAAACCTGGAACCTGGGACCGTTTCAGTGATCAATTCCCGTGCCCGCCGTGCGATCGCCGGGCCTGAGCAGAGCGCCTCCAGGCACCCGCGCTTTCCGCACCCGCAGCGCGGGCCGTTCGGGACGAGGGTTATATGTCCAACTTCCCCGGCCGCGTCGCACGTCCCCCGGTACAGCCGTCCGTCCAGGATGAGGCCGCCCCCGATGCCGGTGCTCATCGTCATATACACGACGTTCCGGTAGCCGCGGCCCGCCCCGAACAGCCATTCGGCCAACGCCTCGGCGTTGGCGTCGTTCTCGACGAACGCCGCGATGTTGAGCGACTCTTCCAGCCACGCCTTGAGCGGGATGCCGTCCCAGCCGGGCAGGTTGGGCGGCGAATAGACGATCCCGGTCGCGGTGTCGAGCGGTCCCCCGCAACTCACCCCGATCCCGGCGACCTCGGTCAACCGAACGGACGCCAGACCCGCGACTTCGCGTACCATCTCGCAGAGCGACTCGACGATCAGCCGCGGCCCGCGTGCCGCCTCCGTTGGCCGTCTGGCCTTCTGGAGGATCGTCCCGTCGCGGTCCGCGACGACGGCCGCCAGTTTCGTCCCGCCGATGTCGAGGCCGATGAGGAACCGGCCGGTTGATTGGAGTGAGACCATTGGGGAGTTCTACAAGATATCATGGATTCCCGCGTTCCCGGGAATGCCTCCGGATTTCTCTCGTCACTCGTCACTGGTCACTTGTCACTACTTTTCGCTCTCTTCCCTCTCCGCCGGACAACACTGGCCCGGCGGGATCGGCTTCCCATGCGGACAGACACGCGGATGGTTGAGGAAAACGCAGATCTGGTCGGCCATCTCCGGGTTGAGCGCGTGCTCGAACCGGCAGGCATTAGCCGCCATCGCGCCGTTGCTCATGTGAAATAGGTCCCGGAAGAGAGTTTCGGCCAGACGCATCCGGCGGACGACGTCCCGTGCCCGTCCCTCCCCTTCGGGCGTGAGGGCGAGTGCGCCGTCCGCCCAGACGGTCAGTCCGCGTGTGTGCAGCCGGTCGAGCAGTCCGTCCATATCGACGACGTCGGGAATCCTGACCGCCTGTCGCGTCGCCGGCTTCCCGTCCTCATGCAGCAGCCAGATGAACTCGAGGGCCATCTCGATATCCTCTTCCGTCCATCGGGCAAAATACTGGAAGTCGGAAATCCGGCCATGCTCGAGCGCGATCAGCCGGTCGGCTAACCGTCCGACCGACGAGTCGTGCGTGACCATGACGATGGTATGGCCCGCCCGGTGAAGTTCCCGGAACAGCGTGAGCACGATGTCCTCATTCTTCTCATCTAAATTGCCCGTCGGTTCATCCGCCAGGATGATGCGCGGCTGGTTGATGAGCGCCCGGGCGATGCACACTCGCTGCTGTTCCCCGCCGGAGAGCTGGCGCGGGAGGTGGCTGATCCGGTCGCGCAGGCCGACTCGCATGAGCGCGTCGCGTGCCTCCGCTTCGTCCGCCATGCTGTGGTAGTACTGGGCGATCATCACGTTTTCCAGGGCGGTCAGGTAGGGGATCAGGTGAAATTGCTGAAAGACCAGACCGACGTGCTCCCGCCGGAACCGGGTGATGTCTTTCGCGTTCAGCGTCCCGATGTCCGTGCCATCGATGAGCACCCGGCCTGACGTCGGGCGGTCGAGACAGCCGATGAGGTTGAGCAGGGTCGTTTTCCCGGAACCGGACGGCCCCATGATCGAGACCCATTCCCCCGCGTCGATCGCCAGAGAAACCTGGTCGAGGGCGAGGACGTTCCCGCCGTATTGTTTCGTGATGTGATCGAGGGTGATAAGCGCCATAGTATTCATCGTTGGGGCGAAGCATTCACCGATGATAGTCGGGAAACCCTCAAGCCTAAGGGTGAATGCTTCGCCCTGACTCTTTTTACCGATCACTGACCACCGACTACCGCCGTCATTCCCCCCGCAGTATCACCGCCGGGTCGATGGCCGTCGCCCGCCTGACGGGGATGAGACCGGCGAGGACTGACAGTCCGACCGCCAGGCCGATGACGGCCGGAAAGACGAGGGGACGGATCGTCAACGACGACCCGAACGCGCTCTGCTCGATCGCCTGGCAGAGGAGCAGTCCCAGGCCGCATCCGGCGAGGCCGCCCCCAAGCCCGATCGTCCCGACCTCCCCTAACAGGAGCAAGCTGATGCTCCGGTTTTCCGCGCCCATCGCCTTCAGCAGGCCGATCTCCCGTTGTCGTTCGACGACGGCGGCGGTCATCGTCGTCATCACGCACAGGAGCACCGCGACGAGCGTCACTGACGTCACGACCCCGACCAGCACGGTGATCCGGCGGAGCAGCCGTCCCTCGGACGCGGCGACACGCCGGATCGGCTGCGCCCGTGCAGCGGGCGTCTGCGCGACGATGTCCCGTCCGACCGCCAACACCCGGTCGTTCCCCCCGATGACGCTGGCGGCGACCAGGCTGATCCGTTCAGGCCGGTTCAATAGGGGTTGCGCGAACCGGAGGGGGACAAACATCTGCTCGTCCTCCGACGCCCCGGTCGCCACGACCCCGGCGACCTGAAATTCCTGAGACCGGCCTTCATCGCCCGCTTCAGCGATAAATCGATCACCGGGACGGAGGCCAAGCCGCCGGGCGGCGTTCGTCCCGACCATCGCGTCCGCGTCGGTATCCCGGCCCCAGCGTCCGGTGACGCCCCAGTACGGGTACACCCGCCGGGCCTGATCGAACCGCGTCCCGGCCAGCGCTACTGTCACCCCGTTGACCTGAACGACGCCGTAGAGATACGGCACGTACCCGACAAGCGCCCCGCGCTGGTCAAGCCGATGGAAGGCCGCCAGGAGGCGGTCGGGCAGGTCTTCCTGTACCGCACCCGTCGACGGTTGGGTCTCTCCCGAATCCGGGACGATGGCCAGGTTCGCCCCGTACGCTCGCAACTCCCGCGTCATCTTCTCGGTCATGTCGAGTGAGACGCCGACGAGCGCGGTGACGAGCGCGGCGCCGACCATCACCGCCACGAAGGGGATGGCCGTCCGGCTTTTGCGTTCTGTGAGGGAGCGAAGGAGGAGATGGAGATACATCGTTATCGTTGCAATGTCATCACTGGATCGATCCGTAACGCGCGCCGGACCGGCAACGCGCTCCCCGCCAGGGTCATCAACACCGCCGCAATCAACGACAACGGGATGACTGTCCCGTTGAACAGGATCGCAGACCCGAACACACTCCGTCCGATCACCTGCGCCAGGCCGAACCCCAGCCCATACCCGACCAGCCCGCCGAGGAGTCCGATGATCAGCGCCTCGGCAAGAAAGAGGCCGGCGACCCCCCAGTTCCCTGCCCCGATCGCCTTGAGCAGTCCGATCTCGGTCCGGCGTTCCAGGACGGTCGTCGTCATCGTGCTCATCACACCCAGTCCCGATACGAAGAGGGCAGCGAGGGTGATGGCGAGCATCAGGCCCTGCACCCGCGAGAGGATCGCCCCTTCCGATTGGGCGATCTGCCGGATGGGCTTCGCCTCGGTGCCCGGGAGCGCCTCCTGGAGCTGCAGGGCGATCGACCCGACGTACGGAGTGCAGTACCACCGGTCGTATTCCTCGCGCGTCATCTCTTTGGGGTTGCGCCGGGCTAAGGCGTCGTCCGGGTTGGTGAGGGCGCTGACGTAGACACGGTTCACCCCGCCCGGCCGGCCGGTGAGCCGCTGGACGACGTTGAGCTGGGTGAATGCCTGCGCGTCTTCCGGCCCGCCCGTCGTGACGATGCCGACGACCCGGAGTGAGGCGGTCACCGTGTTGTAGCGGACGGCGAGGCGGTCGCCGATGCGCAGCCGAAGCCGGCGGGCGAGGTCGGCTCCGACCATCCCCTCCGGGTCGGCCGCCCCATCCCGGCTCCATGCCCCGCGGACCGACCAGAACGGGCTGACCGCGCGCAGGCCCGTGGTCATCGTCGTCCCGTCGCTCAACACGACCGGTTTCTCGAACCAGGCCCCGGTCAAGGTGATCCGGCGGCTCGTCCCGGCGACCTCGACGACGGCGGAGAGCGTCGGCGCGAACCCCAGGATGTTGTGCCGCCAGAACACATCCTTGATGCGCGGGAGCTGTCCCTCCTCGATCAGGCCCTGACCGGCGATCGGACGGTATTCGACGCCGGGGACCTCGACGGGCAGCTCTGCTTCCTCGGGGACGACGACCAGGTTCGCGCCGTACGCCCGGAGCTCACGGCCCACCTTATCGCCGACACTCATCGCCACGTTGACGAGCGCGGTGGCGACCGCAGTCCCTAAGGCGACCGCCGTCATGGCGATCACTTTGCGCCGTTTTCCCCGGCTGAACGATTCACGGACGATGCGGAGGAACATAAGACCTACCTGAACATCCCCACCCGCTCTTTGAGGTCGGCGATCTTGATGACCACCGTATCCCCGATGACCGTCGCCGGGAGGGCGATCGGGTTACAGCCGCCGCCTTTGCCGATCGTCGGGACGTAGATACGGGCGGTGCAGTGGGCACAGATGACTTCCCGGCCGTCCTGGTAGTAACCGTGGCTCCCACAGATCTCACAGGCATCGAAAGCTGTCCCGATCTGGCCGGGCCCGGTTTGAATCAACAGAAACCGCACCGTCGTCCCGTCGATCAGACAGCCGAAGCGATGCAGGTTGCCGTCCCGCGTCTGAGCCGCCGGGATGTGTACGACTCCGTCCATCGCGGTCACGGACACGGCCGGGGAGAGTTGGACCGGAGCGTCCGAGTAGACGTAGTCCAGGCCGAGCAGGAGGATGACGATCGACGCAGCGCTCCCGGCCAGCATCCGCCATCGCCGGTTGGCCTGGACCTGGGCGAGGAACTTGCGTCGCTCCGCTCCGGTTGCGGTCGACGGGGTCTCGTCCTGCACGGCGCTCTGGCCGGGGACGAGCAGGGCGATGACCGGCAGGGCGACGACCGCTAAGATGAACAACAAGTTCTGCCGGACGATCGGGCCGACCAGCGCCATCTCACGCTCGGATGACGGCAGGATGCGTGCCTCAGAGAGTTCATGGAGGCTGTTAATCAGCAACTGGACGACTAATACCGCCAGGACGATCCCGGTGATCTTGAAGAACCGGCCCAGGTCGATGCGCATGCTGCCTTTCATGAAGGAAACGCCGAAGAGCGCCGCTAAGGTCAACCCGATCCCCGCCCCGAACAGGCTCATCACCCCGCTGGTGCTCAAGGACACCACGCTCAGGAAGACGACCGTCTCGATGCCCTCTCGGAAGATCATCAGGAAGGTAAACCCCAGCAGGCCGATGCCATACCGGCCTGCTGGAGCAGCCTGAGCCCCGGCGTGCGCCGCGAGTGTCTCGACTTTCTCCTCGATCGCCAGCTTGAGACCGTTGGACGTCCGCCACATCCACGCCATCATCGACCCGACGAAGAGGGCGGAGAGCAGCATCGTGATGCCCTCGAACGCTTCCTCACTCACGGCCAACCGCTGAAACAGGGCAGCGCCGGCCACGCTGGCGATGACCGCCAGCACCACCCCCCAGACGACGAACCGGATCAGGCGTTCCCGTCCCGTCTTCCGGAGGTAGGCGGCCACGATGCCGATGACGATGGCCGCTTCCACCCCTTCACGCAACGTGATGATCAACGATTCGAGCATCCACACCCCGGACTCACGGGCCGAATTAACGCATTGTAGGGGCGGAGTCACTCCGCCCCTACAGCAACGACGTTCGAGTTCTCGTTAACACATGACCTCACTCAAACCGCTTTCAATATAGGCTTCTCTCAGGGTTCGGTCAACAATTTTTCAGCCTGATGCTCGCTCTCACCATTCCCGAACCCCGACCACCCGGCCTCCTCGGAGGAACAGCCGGGGGACGCGGGTGCCGATCAGACAGACCGCTTCGTTGGGAATCGTCCCGAGCCGCCGCGCCAGCTCGTAGATCGAGACCTCGTCCGTCCCCTGCCGTCCGACCAGGACGACCTCATCCCCGATCGACACGCCGGGAATATGCCCGACATCGATCAGGCACTGGTCCATGCACACCCGTCCCACGACCGGTGCCCGCTGGCCGCGCACCAGCACAACGCCACGGTTAGAGAGCGCCCGGCTGTAGCCGTCCTCGTACCCGACTGGCAGAGTGGCGATCACGGTGTCCTGCGGGGTGACGTACGTGCGGCCGTAGCTGAGGCCCGTCCCGGCGGGCACGCGCTTGAGGTAGACGATCCGGGTCTTCCACGTCATCGCGGGCTGGAGCGGGAGACTCCGGCTGACCCCGCCGACCGGATAATACCCGTAGACGATCAGGCCGGGACGGACCATGTCGAAGTACGACTCGGGCAGGTCGAGGATGGCTCCGCTGTTGGCCGCGTGCGCGATGGCCGGCCGGAGGCCCTGCCGGTCCAGGTCGACGAGGAGCTGGCGGAAACGATGGGTTTGTTCGACCGTGAACCGTTTGTCCGCATCATCCGCCGTCGAGAAGTGGGTGAAAACCCCTTCGACGGCGAGGGATCGGTAGGCGGCGAGCTGGCGGATGAACGGGACGACGTCCTCGACTGGCAGGCCGAGCCGCCCCATGCCGGTGTCCACTTTGACGTGCACGGGGACAGCCTGGCCCGCCGCCGCTGCCCGGTCCGCCAGCGCCGCCGCCAAGTCGATCGTACACACCGTCTGCGTCAGGCGGTACTGCACGATGGTCGCCGCCTGTTCCGGCAGGGATACCCCCAGGACGAGGACGGGGAGGTC
This sequence comes from Candidatus Latescibacterota bacterium, assembly GCA_016209865.1. Classification (GTDB taxonomy): domain Bacteria; phylum JAAXHH01; class JAAXHH01; order JAAXHH01; family JACQVL01; genus JACQVL01. The sequence goes on from JACQVL010000343.1 coordinate 12,095, forward strand.
GATCCCGGCGTTCCGGAGACGAACCCCCTCTTCCACGACCGCCACCCCTACCATCTCCGTCCCCACTTCGACGGCCACTTTCGCGGCCTCCACGATCCCATGACCGTACCCATCCGCCTTGACCGCGGCCAGCACCTTCACGCCTGGCCCGACCCGGGCCTGGACGCCGCGCAGGTTGGCCGCGATGGCGTCCAGGTCGATCTCCAGATGCGTCGGCCGTATCATCTTTCTCATCGTCCTCTCCTCATGATCCGTCGTTATCGCCAATATACGTCGGCCTTCCCGACCTGTCAACGGCGAGACGCGGCGCGCAGCGGCGGTGTGAAAAAGTTGTTGACAATCCTGCGCTCCTCTGCCATTTTAGAAATGAAGAAAAAAACGGAAGAAAACGGCACGCGCTCACCGGTCACCGCATCCGTCGACACACTATGGAACACACACCGCCAGTCTCCAGGTCTGAGTCTCCAAACGGCCATCAACCGGTTTCGTTCGACACGCCCGTTCCGCCAACGCCCGCTCCGAAGGCCTCGACGTTTCCATGGCTTGCCCGCTTGTTCCTGATCCCGATGCTGATCGTCGTGGCGTTTGTGATGGTGTTCGTCCTCATCAAGTTTATCATGGGCAGTGAGAACACCCCGGTCGATTATTTAAGCACGATCAAACTCGGCGGCATCAACCAGCGCTGGCAGGCCGCCTACGAGCTGTCGCGCATCTTAGCCCGCCAGAAGAACCCCGACCCGGACGGGAAACTGGGCACCGAGCTGATCGAGGCGTTCAAGAGTGCGCAGAACGACGACCCGCGCATCCAGCGCTACCTCGTCCTGGCGATGGGCCGGATGAAGGATATCCGGGCCGTCCCGGTCCTCCTCGATGCGCTCCGGGATGACGATAGCGATACGCGCGTGTATGCCGTCTGGGCGTTGGGCGCGATCGGGGACACCACCGTCGTGCCCGCGTTGATCGTCCTGGTGGAGGATGACGACAGCGCGGTCCGCAAGAACGCAGTGTACACCCTGGGAAACCTGAAAGACCGGCGGGCGGTGCCTGCGCTCCGGACGGCCCTGCACGACGAGACTGAGGATGTCCGGTGGAACGCTGCCATCGCCATCGCACGGTTTGGGGATCCAGGGGGGCTGGACATTCTGCGGGAGATGCTCGACCGGCGGCATCTCGACGAGCAGGCCCGGATGACCGAGGAAGAGAAACAGGAGGCGATGGTCGGCGCCATCAAGGCGATCGCCATCCTCCGCGAGCGCTCCGTCCTCCCGGTCCTGACGGGGATCAGCACGGGTGATCCGAACCTGAAAGTGCGCCAGGCGGCCATCGAAGCGCTCCGCCTCCTCCGGACGCCATAGTGGAGCAGACATTGACGAAAAAATCCGTTTTGAAAAAGAAAAACTTGCCTTTTTTGAAAAGACCTCATATATTTTCAGCCTTTGAATTCACACACACATTTTTGAGTCCTGCAGTTCTGACGATCCATCGAGACATGGTTCGCATGCAGGTCTCTTCGCGTATCTGTACGGTGATCGAATGAGGGAGAAGCGATGGCGGACACAACCAAAGAAGGGGTTTCTCGTCGTGGCTTCCTGTCCTGGCTAGGGCTGGCCTGGACGGCGTTCTCGGCAGCGATGGCGGCGAGCGGGATCGCTCTGGCGCGGTTCATGTTCCCCAACGTCTTGTTCGAACCGCCGATGTCCTTCAAGGTCGGTCGTCCTGAGGAATTCGCCCTGGGGGTCGACGAACGGTTCAAGCCGCAAGGGGTCTGGATCGTCAAGACGACGAAGGAAATCTTTGCGCTCAGCACGGTCTGCACCCATCTGGGGTGTACGCCCAACTGGCTCTCGGCTGAACAGAAATTTAAATGCCCGTGCCATGGGAGCGGGTACTACGTGAGCGGGGTCAACTTCGAGGGACCCACCCCGCGGCCACTGGAACGGTTCGCCGTCTTCGTCGCGGACGATGGCCAGGTCGTCGTGGATAAAAACCGGATCTTCCAGTATGAGAAGGGACAGTGGACCGATCCCCAGTCGCATATCCTGCTGTCGTAAGAACGGAACGCGGAGGAGACTATGCCAGGTTTGAAGGATGTTATGGAATCCGTCAAAGAATCGCAGGTCTGGAAGTCGGTCGCCCGCAACCCGCTACCGTCGAACGCCAGGACACGAGCCTTGGCGGTGTTGAATAATGTCTTCCTTCATCTCCACCCGGTACGGGCCCCGCAATCGGGGATTCGGCTCAAGTACACCTGGTGTATGGGGGGGCTGACCTTCTTCGTCTTCCTCGTCGAGGTCATCACCGGCATTCTCCTGATGTTCTACTACCGTCCGACCGTCGAGTTTGCGTACGCGGACATCATCGACCTTCGCGAGCAGGCGCCGTTGGGGCTGATGCGGGAGCTCCATCGTTGGGGGGCGCATACGATGGTCATCACCGTCTGGCTGCACATGATGCGGGTGTTCATGACCGGCGCGTACAAGCCGCCCCGCGAGTTCAACTGGGTGGTGGGGGTCGTCCTCCTGCTCCTCACCCTCCTGCTGAGTTTTACCGGCTATCTGCTGCCCTGGGATCAACTGGCCATGTGGGCGGTGACGGTGGGGACGAACATGGCGCGCGCGACCCCGTTCGTCGGCTATGAAGGGCCAGGGGCTGCGCTCTTAAAATTGGGGGATATCAATCTCGTGCACTCCGCGGACGACGTCCGCTTTGCCCTGTTAGCGGGCCGGTTTGTCGGCGAAGCGACCCTCCTCCGGTTCTACGTGCTGCACTGTGTCGCCATCCCGTTCGTGGCGACGATCCTGATGGCGGTCCATTTCTGGCGCATCCGGAAGGACGGCGGCATCTCTGGCCCGATGTAGGCGGAGGGAGTTATGATTAAGATCATCATCAACTGGTTAGCCCTACCCTACATGTACGTATCGATCGCGATCGTCCTGTTCTTCCTCACCATCCGGTCGCGCAAGCTCTGGACGGGGAAAGCCGGGGGGCTGCTCCTCCTGGGGTCGATCCTCTTCCTCGCGTACAGTCTGACGGATGAACACTTCAGAGGCCTGGTCACCCGTCCAGATAACGTGCCCATCGTCATGCTGTTGTTCGCGGTCGGGTTTTTCGTCTGGTTTGCCCTCAAACAGGCGCACGAGAACGATGAACGTGTGATGCAGGGAAAGCCGTTGGACGAAGTCGCATGGAAAGATAAGGTCTTCGTCTGGCCGAACCTGGTCTACACCGAACTGATCTGTATGGTCGTCGCCACGATCGTCCTCGTCGTGTGGTCGATCTACATCCCCGCCCCGCTCGAGCAGCCCGCCAACCCGTCGAGCTCGCCCAACCCGTCAAAGGCGCCCTGGTATTTCCTCGGCCTCCAGGAGATGCTCGTCTACTTCGACCCCTGGATCGCCGGGGTGCTGCTCCCCGGGTTCATCATCCTCGGCCTGATGGCCACCCCGTACATCGATAAAAACCCGAAAGGCAACGGGTACTATACGTTCAAAGAGCGGAAGTTTGCGATCACGATCTACCTCTTCGGGTTCTCTATTATGTGGGTGTTGCTCATCATCAACGGCACGTTCTTGCGCGGCCCCAACTGGAACTTCTTCGGCCCGTATGAGCCCTGGGACATCCATAAGCTCGTCCCGTTGAACAACGTCAACCTCTCTGAGTTCATCTACGTGAAATTCCTGGGCACGGGACTCCCGAAGCACTGGTTCTTCCGAGAAATCTTCGGGATTGCCCTGGTGGTCGGGTATTTTGCGGTCGGTCACTGGTACTTAGCGAAGAAGCTGCTCAAGCGGTTCCACGACCTGATGGGGCCGGTGCGATTCCATCTCATGGCGTTCTTGCTGTTGGTGATGGTCGCTACGATCGCCAAGATGTACCTGCGATGGACGATGAACCTGAAATACATCATCGGGATCTCGGAATTCTTCTTCAATATCTAAACGGTCGACACCGATCGACCACCGATCACTGATAGACGAGGGAGGCCGGTCTTGAACAAACAGAATGGAGACGGAGAGGATCTTTATAATATCAAGAAACTCAACGCCACCTTTGCCATCTCCAGCCTCATCGTGTTGATCGCCATCGTCGGCATGGTGTGGGCCGACTACGCGCGTGAATGGAAGGTCTGGCAGCGAGCGTTCAACGACCTGGAGATCGCGCGAACCGAGCGGGCGATCGCGCAGGCGGACAGCGCGATCGACAAGACGCAGCTTCAGCAGCTCGAAGATTCCCTCAAGGTGGTCAACGACCAGCTCACTCAGCGGCAGAGCGACATCGACGCGGCCCAGAAGCGCGTCAACTCCCTGGCCGCGCAGTGGTATAAGATCGATCAGGTTGCCCGGTTTGCCAAAGCGACGTACGATGCGCAGAAGTACGAGTATGAGAAAGCCGCTCAGATCGACAGCGTCGGCGCGAAGAAGAGACGAGAACAGCTCGACCAATCACTCGCCCGGCTGACCGACCTGAATGAGCAGGTCAAACAGATCGCCGCACAGCGCGACAGCGCGGAAGTCTCGTTGACCCAGTTGACGGCGGACCGGGAGCAGATTCAGAAGCGGATCGCCGACCTCGAGCTGTCCCGGACTCGCCTGGAGAAAAAACTGGCGAGCATCAGCCGTTTCAACCTGAGCACCCTGCTCAGCAAGGATGCGGGCCGGATTCTCAGCGGACTGATCAATGACTTCTTCCGCAATCAACCGCTCGTCGACTTTATCAACCCGTCCCTCAAGATTCAACAGGTCGTGGTCGATAACATCAGGGAAAACGTCAACTTCTCGACCATCCCCAAAGTCGATCGCTGCATGACTTGCCATCTGGCGATCGAAAAGCCGGGCTACGAGGAGCAACAGCCATTCAAGTCTCACCCCAACCTCGCCCTCTTCCTGGATGCCCGCTCTCCCCATCCGATGGCCAAATTCGGCTGCACCGCCTGCCATCTGGGCCGCGGCCGGGGGACGACGTTCGCCAGCGTCGCCCACACCCCCCACGACGC
>JACQVL010000337.1 GCA_016209865.1 Candidatus Latescibacterota bacterium
CTACGGGGCGCTGCGGATGATGATCGTTTTTTGAGTTTCCGCCCTGAAGGAGTGGGCTGATCAGACCAAATCCCTGCGGGGCTCCGCTCCCAGCCCCGTTGACGGGGCTTTGTACGATCAGCCCGCTCGCTTGAGCGGCGGACGGCCTGAGCACCCATTGCTATCAACTGTTGTCAACTTCCCCTCTTCCTTCCCTCAAGTTCTTCCTCAGATCATCTCGCATAACCTATTCTCCATCAATTCTCTCCATCATTCGCTATTTCTTCTGGCACACCCCTTGCTTTCCAGCTTAGCCGAACAGAATCGGTGATCACAACTCAACAACAGGCCGTTCAGATATCGAAAGGCGCTCGCGTGCGCATCTACCTGGTCAGCGATGAACCCATCGTCACGATCATCTTAGAAGCGTTCCTCTCCGACCTCCGACATGCGGTCGTCTCAGCCCGGTCAGCCGAGGAACTGCTCGATCAACTCGCTCAACGCGCTCAGGCGGTCGATTGCATCATCGCGGATTTCCATCGACCTGCGGAGGAGCGTCGCGTCCTGATCCGTCGATTGCACGAGCACGCGCCCGACACGCCGATCGTGATCGTCACGGGCTACGACCCGACGACCGGCTATGACCCGACGCTGTCGCCGGATGAGGCGCTCGCGCATGGGGTCTACGCGTACCTGCACAAACCGCTTCATCTGGGCGAATTGCAACTGCTGCTCACACGACTCGCCGAGTATCGCGCGGATCGAAGACCATCGTCCATCAACAACCACACCACCGTGGAGTGAGACCAGCCAAGGAGGCGTTCCGATGACAGCCGAGGTCCAGCTTCCCCGTCGCCTGCGATGGCAGCGCATCCTGATCCCGGCCGGAGTCAGCCTGGTGACGCTCATCGGCCTGGGGTTTGCGGCTGATGTGAAGACCCTCCCCAGCGTCTTCCACGGCGTCGACCCGGTGCTGATCGGGCTGGCCGCCCTGAAAGCCCCGGTGCTCATCCTCCTGTGGAGCCTGCGGTGGCATCTGCTCCTGCGCGCCAGGCGGTTCCCCATCTCGCTGGCCCAGACGATGGCGGCGGTGCTCATCCGGAGCTTCTTCAACAACCTGACGCCGGGCGCCGGGACGGGCGGCGAGCCGTTCGGGGCCTACTACCTGGCGAGAAAAACCTCGATGACGTTCAAAGAGGCGATCGCCAGCACCGCCGCCGAGCGCATGGCGCAGGGGGTGGTCATGGTGAGCATCATGCTCATCGCCATGATCGTCTGTGTGCCCCTGCTCCCGCTGTCCTCGACGCTCATCCAGGTGCTGCTGGCCGGACTGGCCGGGTTCATGGTGTTTGTCGGGTTGATGTTCTATCTCAGTCTGTTTCGGTTCCGGACCTGCCGGCTCATCATCGAAACCGTCATCCGGGCGCTGGTATGGGCCATCCCCTTCCTCCGGTCGAGATGGGACCTTAGCCAGATCAAACAACATCTCGATGGGTTCCATCAGGAATACCGGGCGTTCTTGAAGCGACCACAGGCCCTCCTGGGCATCGTCGTCGTGACCACTCTCAACTGGACGCTGGACTTCCTCCAGCCCTACCTGCTGTTCCAGGCGTTCCACGTGGACGTGCCGTTCTGGCTGATCGTCGTGAGCGCGACGACAATCAAGCTCATGGGGATTTTCTCCATCATCCCCGGCGGGGCCGGACTGGTCGAGGGCATGAACTTCGGGCTGTATACCGGACTGTCGAGCGTCCCCCAGCAGGTCGTGGTGGCGGAGACGATCCTCTTCCGCGCGCTGGATACCTGGGTCCTCTGGCTCGTCAGCGGCATCGTGACGAGTCTGGCTGCGAATTCTCTCATCAGACAAGCTGATGCGCGAACCGAGCAGCGGCGGTGCGTGAATGCGACGGCACGGCCCGTGTCATCTTCACCCCCACACTCCATGAATCCGCCAGGGACAGAGAATGACAATCTGTCGTCTCTGTATGATGTCATCATCATCGGGAGCGGCTTCGGTGGGTCGATGACAGCCTACCCCCTCGTTTGCACTGGATGCAAGGTCCTGATGCTCGAGCGTGGGGACTGGGTCCCGCGTGGGACGCATAACTGGGCATCTGACGGTTCAGTCTACCGGACCTGCTATACGACCGAGACGCCCTATCAGGCTCGGGCCGGGGGGTACCGCGAGATGATCGGCTCGATCACCTGTGTTGGCGGACAGTCGGTGTTTGCGGGCGCCGTCTCGATCCGTTTTCGTGAAGCTGACTTCCCTGTCGATCCCGACATCGTTGGAAACTCGGGCGCGCGCTGGCCTTATTCTTACGCTGAGTTGGAGTCCTACTACACGCATGCCGAGCAACTCCTCCACGTCGCGGGGGAAACAGGACGAGACCCGACCGAGCCGTTTCGCAGCGCTCCCTATCCGCAGTCCCTGAACGGGCTCTCGCACACCGCACAGCGCATCGAACAGGCTGCAGGGCATCTCGGCCTCACCCCCTTCCGTCTACCGCTGGCGATCAATTACTCGTCCAACAACGGACAGAAGCCGTGCATCGGGTGCACCACGTGCGACCTCTTTGCATGCGCCATCCAGGCTAAGAACGATCTCTCAACCAAGCTGATCCCTGGCCTGATTCAGCAGGGCATGCATCTCAAGACCAACACCGTGGTCACCCGGCTGGTAACGGAAGGGAACCGTGTAGCCGCCGTGGTGTGCTATGATAAGCAAACCGGCCAGACCCGGGGCTACCGGGCCAGACAGTTCATCCTCGCCGCCGGGGCGTTGGCCTCTCCGCATGTGTTGCTGACATCAGAATTGCATCATCTCAACCCCGGCGGGCACACGGTCGGCCATTATCTAATGCGCCACTGCAACGCGATGGTGTTTGGGGTTTTCCCGGATCGACCCAATCAGAGTAAACAGTTCCACAAACAGCTCGGCATCCATGATTTCTATTTCGGTCATCCCACGGTCACGAACCCGCCCGGCAAACTGGGGAGCATCCAGCAGGTGCAGACCCCCTCACGCGATCTCATGCACGCGGTGATGCCCAGCCCGTTCCGTCAGATCGCCTGCTGGGGCGTCGAGCACTTTGCCGGTTTGCTCATCATCGCCGAAGACCAGCCCCAATACCGTAATCAGGTGATGATTGATCCCCGACACGCTGACCGTTTCGGTCTACCACAACTTTTGATCTCCCACCAGTACTCCAAGCGTGATACGGCTGCCTGCCATGCACTGATTCAGCAGGCCAAGCAGGTTCTTCGGAAGGCCGGAGCGAGGCTCTTTTATGTGCACGACATCAAAACGTTCTCGCATGCCGTCGGCACGGTCCGGATGGGGGACGATCCAGACACGTCGGCGCTCGACTCGTATTGCCAGTTCCGCGGGGTCCCAAATCTGTACGTGGTCGATGGCAGTTTTATGCCGACCTCAGCCGGACTCAACCCCAGCCTGACGATCGCGGCCAACGCCCTGCGCGTCGGCGAGCATCTCGCCCGACGGAGGCTCTGATGCGCCCTCTTCTCGCCCTGCCCTTCTGGCTCCTGGCCGCCGATGCCATGGGCCAGCCACTGGCTCAGCCAGTCGAGCCACGACTGGATCGTGAGGCCATCCTCCAGCGGGGGATTTCCTGCCTGCATCGCGGGGTGTTCGACAGCGTCCTGATCGCGAGCGCGGCCTTGCACGCACGCGATCCCGATGACCCGGTCGGCCCCTTCCTCGCCGCCGATGCCTACAACACGATGACGCGGGACTACCGGGTGCGGCGGTTCGAGGACCAGTTCGACAGCCTGATCACCCAGACGATCACCACCGCCCGGAAAGCCCTGAAACGGCGTCCCACCGCAGAGAACTATTTCCTCTTAGGCTCTGCGGAAGGGTATCGATGCTTTTACCTGTTCCGCCGGGGAAAATGGCTCAAAGCCATCAACGCGGCGATGACCTGCCTCGACAACCTCCGGATCGCGCTGGAATTAAACCCGAAGTTGGTCGACCCCCTGCTCGGTCTTGCCATGTACGACTACGGGAAGAGCAAGATCCCCGGCCTGGGACGGCTTGTCAGGAAGCAGAACGTGATCGCGAAACTCGAGCGTGTCCAGCGTGAGGGACGATACGTGTCCATCCCTGCGCTCTATGCCATGCAGATCGTCCATTTCGAGACAGGGAATTATGTCAAGGCGATGGCGTGCAACGATCAGCTCTACCGGCGATTCCCGTCCAACCCGGTGTGTCTGTATAACCGGGCGCTCCTGCTGGAGAAGCTGAACCGTCAGGCTGATGCGGTAGTCGTCTGGAAGCAGCTTATCACGCGCGTCGAGACGTTCGTCCAGCCGAGCAACGGCTACCTGGCCGAGTGTCACTCCCACCTGTCCGAACTCTACCGGTCGTTGGGAGAGCCGGACAACGCGGGTAAAGCCCTCGCGTCAGCCAGGATGTGCGCCGGCCGGTATCAGGCTCATGAGGAAATCGATGGTTCCTATACCACGTTTGAAGAGACAGCACGGGCGATCGCACGAGCGACCCAACAGGAGAAAGCCTGGGCACAACGAGCGTTGCGGTAATTCTTGACGAAAGGACACATCACGATGGTTGAAACCGCCCTTATTATCGCTGCTGGCAAGGGAACGCGCCTCAAGTCGGTGAGCGGCGACCTCCCCAAGCCCCTCCTCCGGGTCGCGGGCGTCCCGCTCATCAAGCGCGTCATCCTCACCGCCCACCGCGCCGGGATCGCCCGGTTTGTGGTCGTCACGGGCTACGCGGCGGATCAGTTTCACGCGACGCTCGACGGCGATCCGCAGGTAGCCGGACTGATCGAGTGGGTCCACAACGCCCAATGGGAAGCTCCAAACGGACTGTCTGTCCTGGCCGCGCGAGACCACCTGCCCGGCTCGTTCCTCCTCTCGATGGCCGACCATCTGTTCGACATGCAGAACCTGCGCCTGCTGCAGTATGCTCCACGAGAGAACGATGAGTGCGTGCTCTGCATCGACCGGAAGGTCGAGACGGTCTATGACCTGGACGACGCCACGAAGGTCCAGGTCAACGGCTCGCATCTTCTCGACATCGGGAAGGACCTGGCGTCGTACAACGCGATCGACACCGGTCTGTTCCTCTGCTCGCCCGCCCTGTTCGAGGCGCTCGATCAGACCTGCGGTCAGGGACACGCTGCCCTGAGCGATGGAGTCCGCGTGCTGGCCCGCCAGGGACGGATGCGGGTGTGTGACATCGGGGACGGTTTCTGGCAGGATATCGATACGCCGGCGATGCTCGACCACGCCGAGCGTCTACTCCTCCAGGCCGTCCGCAAACCCACAGACGGCGTCATCGCCCGGCACCTCAATCGACCGATCTCCACCCGGGTCAGCCGCTGGATGGTCCGGACGTCGATCTCCCCGAATCAGATCACGATGGGCACGTTCCTGATCGGATTACTCGCAGCCCCGTTCGTGTCCGCCGGCACGTACTGGTCTGTGTTCTGGGCGGCGCTGTGTCTCCAGGTCTCGTCGATCCTCGACGGGTGTGACGGCGAGGTGGCCAAGCTCACCTTCCGTGAGTCGAAGTACGGCGCATGGCTCGACACCGTCACCGACAACCTCACCCATCTCGTCTTCTTCATCGGCGTGATCTTAGGGTACAGCCGCCAGGCAAACGATCCCCGCATCCTGCTCCTCGGCGGCGGCTCGATGGCGATCATCCTCCTGGCGCTGGTTATGATGTACTACTACCTGCTGAAGACCGGCGGGAGCGGCAGTCTGCTCCGGTACAACACCGCGTTCGAGCGGCATGCGGTCCGGCAGAAGCGGGGGATGATCACCCGATGTTTGAACGGCCTCCGGTTTATGATCAAGCGGGACTTCTTCTCGATGGTTTTTCTGAGCTGTGCGGTGCTCGGCCGTCTCGACTGGATGTTCTGGATCATCGCGCTCGGCGGCCTCACGATGGCGGTCGGGGTGTTCGCGTCGATCGGGCATCTGTTGCATCAGGCGCGGGCGGCGCAGCAGGGGAAGGCGTCAGCATGACCCTCTTACTGAAACGAGAGATGACGCGGGATGTGGCTCACCACGATGCCAGGGTGATCGCGAAGGGCGCGGGCGTGAACGTACTGGGCAACCTGGCGAAACTGGTCAGACCGATGTCGTCCATCCTGATGACCCGCCTGTTCGGAGTAGAGGTGTTCGGTCTGTACACGCTGGGCTGGTCGGTCATCGACCTGCTCAGTAAAGTGGGACTGTTCGGCCTGGATAAAGGGGTGGTCAAGTTTGTCGTGCGATACCGGAGCGACGGGAACGATGACGCCGTCTACCGAACGCTGGGACAATCCCTCCTGATCGGTCTCATCGTGAGCATGGGGATGGCCACCCTCCTCTCTGTGATCGCTCCATTGCTCTCCAGCCACGTGTTCTCTAAACCAGAGTTGACGAGCATGCTTCGTGTGCTCGCGTGCTCCATTCCCTTCTTCACCTTCTCCCATGTACTCCTGGCCGCGACGAAAGCCCTCAAAATCATGCGGTTCGACGCGTACGTCAGGAGCATAGCTGAACCCGTCGTGATGCTGGCGGCCGTGTGCCTCTGCTTCGTCGTTGGCTGGCGGGTCAACGGGATCGCCATCGCGCATCTCACCGCTGCGATCGGGGGAGCCGCATGCGCCTGGTACTGCTTCAGACGGGTGTTCTCGTCGAGCGCGTGTGTCACCGGGATACGTGAGATGAAGCTGTGGACGGAAGTGACACAGTTTTCATTGCCGGTCATGTGTTACGACGTGCTCTACATCCTGATGATGCGATTGGACGCGCTGATGCTCGGCCATTTTCTCCCGGCGGTTCAGGTCGGCATCTACGGGGTCGCCATCGAGGTCGCCCTCCTGACCAAGAAAGTCCGGCAGTGGTTCGAGCCGATCTTCACGCCGATCATCGCTGAATTTCACTACCGGCAGGAGACCGAACGCTTAGAGGCGACCTTCATCCTCGTCACACGATGGATCATGACGGTGAACATCGCCTGCTTCTTTGGGATCGTGCTGATCGGCCGGGACGTGCTCACGGTGTTCGGGCCGGTGTTCGCTGCCGGTGCCCTCAGCCTGACGCTGCTCAGCCTGAGCCAGGTGATCTACGGGAGTATGGGGTCCGGGGACACGGTCCTCCTGATGGCAGGACATCCGTACTTGAACTTGCTGAACACGGGGCTTGTCCTCGTCCTCAATGGCCTTCTGGGATTCCTGCTCATCCCCCGGTACGGGATCGTCGGGGCGGCCGTCGGGACGCTCCTCTCGTTTACGGCCATGACGATACTCCGTCTGATCGAGGTCTCGACGCTGCTTCACATCTCTCCCTTCCGGCGGCAGCTCGTCAAACCGATCATGGCCGGATCGTTCGCGTTCATGACTGCGCTCGCCGTACGGTCAGTCTTCCTGGGAAGCGGCCTGTTGAGCCTTCTTGCGTGTCCCACGCTGTTCATCACGCTCTATGGGGTGACGCTGGTCGTGCTCCGGTTGCCGGACGAAGACCAACGACTCCTGCGTCTGGGATGGAGCTGGCTGTCTTCCCGGATTCAGGGTCGTCATCACGAAGACGCGGCGGTGTCAGACAGCCGTGAGATGAGGAGGCCGCCATGTTGACGACGAAAGAACATCGTTCTCTCGATACGGTGCTGTCCCCCCCGCGCCAGGCACCCATCAAAGTGCTTTTCCTGACAGGCTGCGTGCGTGGCGGAGGGGCAAGCTGGAGTCTCTTCTATCTGCTCAAGTATCTCGACCGCTCGCGGGTTGAGCCCATCGTCGTGCTTCCTACAGCCGGTCTGCTGGCGCGGCGGCTCGAGACGATCCAAGTCCGGTATCGCTTCTGTCCTGACTTGCCGGAGCGACTCGACATGCTCCGGTTTGCAGGAGGGGGATGGCTCCGGACACTCCTCTCCATGCTGCTCAACGTTGTGGGGGGTCTCCGGACTGTCGTCGCATTGATCCGCTTCATCCGCGCCGAACACGTCGATGTGATCTATTGCAATCACATGCTCGTCAAGCCGATTGGCGCGCTGGCCGGACAGTGGACCGGCACTCCGGTGATCCTCCACTGTCGGACCGTTTACAGGTCTTTTCTCCGTCGGCGCCTCCTGGCCCACATCGCCCGGTTGACGGCCGTCAAGCAGGTGATCTGCATCTCAAAAGCTACAGAACAGGCTTATCATTTTTCTGGAAAGACGGTGATCATCCCGAACGGCGTCGATCTGAGCGAGTATCAGCCAGAGAAGGTGACGGGAACGCTTCGGACGGAGTTGGGGCTTGATGAAGAACCCCTCATCGTGGGGTATGTCGGCCGGATCATCCGCATGAAGGGTCTTGATGTCTTGCTCGACGCCGCCCGAACGGTCCTCCACGCGAACCCGCGGGTTGTCATCTGCATCATCGGGGAGAATCTTCCCAGCACCACCGACGATCTTCAGGCCCTGTACGCGCAACAAGCCGTTGAGTATGGGATCGCGGACCGGGTGCGCTTTCTCGGGTTCCGTGAAGATGTGCGGCCCTGCTTGCGCGATCTCGACCTGCTGGTCGTCCCGTCCAAAGAGCCGGAAGCGTTCGGCCGCGTCACGATCGAGGCGATGGCGATGGGAGTCCCAGTGATTGCGACCGCTCATGGCGGCTCCTGCGAGATCATCGATGATCGTGTGGACGGGTTTCTCGTCCCACCCAACGACGCCCGAGCGTTGGCCCGGACGATCCTGGCCGCCCTGGCCTCTCCGGACACGCGGCGAACGATGGGTGAACGGGCTCGCCGCAAGGTCGGCCGATGTTTCGACGCGGCGGACGTGGCACGACAGATCGAAGAGCGGCTCTGCGCCATCTCTCGCAAACCTCCATCAGGCCGCATCGTTTATATTCTGAAACATTTTCCCGCAATCTCGGAGACGTTTATCCTGCGAGAAATCACGGCGCTGCGCCGAAGAGGACTGCCCGTCACCGTCGTGGCACTCTGCCGGGCCCATCGGGAAGGGCTCTCATCGGAAGAAGAAGCCTGTCTGCGAGAGACACGCTTCGTGCCTCCCCTCTTCCTGCCTTCCGTCCTCCTGACGAACATGCTGACATTTCTTGCGTCGCCTCGATCCTATCTGGATGCCTTCGTTCGCGTGATGGGGCTTCCTCACCGCCGTCCTTACTTCTATCTGCGCGCGTGGTATCATTTCCTTGCGGTCGGGTACATCGCCCGTGCGCTCCGGGATGGTCAACCCGTCGTGCATCTCCATGCGCACTTTGCCTCGACCTCGACCGAGATCGCGATGGGTGTGGCGACCCTCCTGGGTGTTCCGTTCAGTTTTACCGCACACGCGAAGGATATCTACGTCGATGCGAACGCCCTGCGCGAGAAGATACAGGCTGCCCGGTTTGTCGTGACGTGTAGTGATTACAACGCCCGGTATCTTCGGGCGCTGTGTCCTGAACTCCATCCTGAGCATGTGACGGTCGTCCGCTGCGGCATACCTATCGACACGGTGGTCAGGAGAAAGCCTCACGTATCCTCTCCGCCGATGATCCTGTCAGTCGGACGGTTGGTCGAGAAGAAGGCACATCGCTATCTGATCGAGGCGTGTGGAATGATGAAGAACGAGGGACTCGCGTTCGAGTGTGTCATCATCGGGGATGGGCCGTTGCGAGGGAGATTGTCAGAGATGATTCTCCGGCAGCGTCTCCAGGGCTGCGTCACGCTGCTGGGGAGTCTCCCCTACCGGCAGGTCGAGGAATTCTATCGGCGAGCCGCTGTCGTTGTCCTGCCCAGCCTTATCACTGCCGAGGGAGACCGCGAAGGAATGCCCAGCGTGCTGACCGAGGCCATGATGTTCGGCGTGCCCGTGATTTCGAGTCCGACGGCTGGCATTCCGGAGCTGGTCGTGGACGGTGAGACCGGGCTGCTCGTCCCCCCCGCCGATGCTCAGGCGCTCGCCAGGGCTATCGTGAGAGTCCTCCACGATGCCCCGCTCAGGAGCAGGCTGGTAGCCCGAGGACGAGCAAAAGTTGAAGCCGACTATGACCTTGAGCAGAACGTCGCACGATTGATCGCGCGTTTTGATGAGCGATCAATCGGCAATCACAATGGGTCATCTTGGTAGGGGTGTTGTGCGCAGCGCTCCTCTTGTGAAGAACGGAAACAGCATGGACAGGCAACAGACCAGACAGAACCGGTGTGTGTGGGTAGGAAAGAGCCTGCTGGGACTGATAGCCCTGTGCTGGGTGTGCGTCGAGAGTACGGCGTCCCCTTCCATAGATGGGCAAGAGATCATCATCGATGATTTTAGTGGGAACCATGTCGGGGCTTTTCCTGCGGGCTGGGCGACGTGGCGGAAGGACATCCGGCTCGCGCGCCGGGTGTACTCAGTTCAACAGGAGGATGGGAATGCGTATCTCCATGCGCGGGATGATGGGGCGTCGGTCATCCTCCGCAAAGAGCTGCGGTCCTGGAACCCGAAACAGTACCCGATCCTCACCTGGCGCTGGCGTGCGCGGGTGTTGCCGAAAGGAGGGGACGAACGACGCAGGGAAACGAATGACAGCGCGAACGCGGTGTATGTCGTGCTCTCGGAGAACTGGTTCCACATCCCGAGGACATTGAAGTACGTGTGGAGCACGACCGTGCCGGTGGGAACGGTCTACCGCCGGCCCGGCATCGGGTGGCCGTACGTGATCGTCCTGCAGAGCGGGCCGCAGCGTCTTGGGAGCTGGGTTTCCGAGCGCGTCAACGTGTACGCGGACTACCGGCGCCTCTTCGGAGAAGAGCCGCCTGCACGGGCGGTCGGGATCGGACTGATGACGGACCAGAACTCCACCCGTGCGGGGTCTGAAGGGGATTACGACGACTTTATCCTCGAACGTCGCTGAAAGGAGAGTAGCCGTATGGAAGCTGTAGCCTTTAAGGATGCGACTCGCGCGCAGTTCAGTCTCTTAGCGCCGACAGAGAAACGAGCGTTGCACTGGCTGGCCCGCCGGATGCCCGCCTGGGTGGGGCCGGATCATCTGACCCTTCTCGGTTTTGCCGCGATGCTGTTGGCGGGGCTTTGCTATTACCTCAGCCAGTGGAGCCCGTCCTGGCTCCATCTCGTCAACCTGACCTTAGCCGTCAACTGGTTCGGGGACAGCCTGGACGGGACGTTAGCCCGGTACCGCAACAAGCAGCGGCCGCGGTACGGGTTTTACGTCGATCATATCATCGATGCGTTCAGCACCCTGAGCATCTTCGGCGGGCTGGCGCTCTCCGGGTACATGAGCGAACGCATCGCGCTCGGCCTGCTCATCGTGTACTTCATGGCGTCCATCAACGTGTACTTAGCGACGTACACGATGGGCACGTTCCGGCTGTCATTCTGGAAGCTCAGCCCGACGGAAGGCCGGCTCATCCTGGCGCTCGGCAACCTGGTCGTCTGCTACCACCCGCACATCCTGCTCCAGGGACATCCCTACTTGCTGTACGACATCGGGGGCGTCGCGTTGCTCGCCGTTCTCGTCCTCATTCTCATCGGCTCGGTCGTTCGCAATACGCTCATACTCTACCGGGCGGAGCGGGTGTGAGGCGGGGGTCGGTGGTCGGGAGTCGGTGGTCGGTAAAGACAGGCCGCAGGGAGGGGATTTTTGCTTGACAAACAACAGGTTGCCTGATATACTTTATGTCAGATATATTTTATCTCTGCGATCTCCCGTCTTCGCCGGTCTCGTGATCCGGGTTCGTCCATGATCACAGGCAGGTCTCTGTGTGGAGAGTCGCCATGAAACTCGCCAGGGCGGTCGCGTTCCTGGTCTGCTGGTTGAGTCCTCTCTCCCTGTCACAGGCTCAGATGAGCGCGTGTGACGGACCGGATGACGGGCCAACCCCTGCCGGTGTCCAACTCGAACCTTCCTCCGAACGACAGCCAGCCGATACGATGACCGAGACTGTCTCATCACAAGAGTCGCCCGTCGAGGGTGGTGGGAACATCCTGTTTGCGTTCCCGCGCAAGGCGTTCAAGAAGATTGCCGGCGTGGCGATGCCGGGCCTGTCCGGCTACATCGGGGTCCGTCCGCCGCGCAGCCCGACGATGGTGGGAGTGGAAGTCGGGTATATGGGCTATGGACTCGAAGACCGCGAGGAGCCGTTCGGCCCCACGATTCCCGATGTAAGAGTGGATGTGTCGACTCAAAACAGCATCGTCTCGATGCATCTCCTCTCACGGCTGCAACCCCAGCGCGGCCGGGTTCGTCCGTACCTCGAAGGCTTGGTCGGGTTCAACTACTTCTTCACCTACACGTCGGTCTCGAGACAGAATTCCGCTTTAGACGAGGATGACGCCATCGCCGGGACGATTAACTATGACGACGTTGCGTTCAGCTATGGATGGGGCGGCGGTCTGTTGCTCCAGGTCTACGACGGGACGAAGAAAAAAGGGTTCACCCCCGCGAAAGATGTGCGGAGGGCGCTGATCGACTTTCGGGTACGATCGCTTTACGGCACGGAGGCGAATTACCTCAAAGAGGGCGGGATTCGCCGCCACGTCGGCCATGTCACCTACGACGTGAATCGCTCACGGACGGACATGGTCGTCGGGTCTATCGGAGTGGTGTTTGAGTTTTGAGTGCCCCCCATCCCCTTTACCCGCAGTGACTCTGTCACCTTAATCCGCTCCATTCGTCTTGCCATTCCGCAACCTTCCTTCCCTTCCCTCTTCATGGGGGGAATGGGGATCACCCCGTCCCGCCCTTCACGCTCCACACCGAGCCGGTGGTGTATGTATTCCGTTCGGAGCACAGGAACTCGACGACTTCCGCCACTTCCTCCGGGTCGGAGTACCGTCCGATGGGCGTGCCCGGGCTGGCTAAGTGTTCCGCCGAGAACCGGGGGATGACCATCTGCGTCAACGCGCGTCCCGGCTCGACGCCGTTGACGAACACCCCCTGCCGCGGAAACGCATTGCCGAGCGCCCCGATGAACGAGTAGACCGCTCCCTTCGAGACGCCGTACGGGACCTGGTTGGTCGCGCCAAACCGCGCCCCGGAGGTGATCGTCACGCACCGGCCCCAGCCGCCGTCGAGCATGTGCGGGATGGCCGCCTGATGGGCGTAGTACACACCGTAGATGTTGATCTTCATGACCTTGTCGAACTGAGCGGCTGACTGCTCTAAGAACGGGGCTTCCAGCCCCAAGATTCCGGCGCAGCAGACCAGGATGTCCAGGCGGCCGAACGTCTCCACCGTCCGGGCCGCCATCGCCCGGACAGCGGCCTCATCGGTCACGTCCGTCTTGATGAACAACGCCCGCTGGCCGAGCGCTTCGACTTCGTTCACGACATCCGCGCCCTCATCCAGCACATCCGCGATGACGATGTCCCGTCCCTCTTCCGCAATACGGAAGGCACAGGCGCGGCCGAGTCCCCGTGCCCCGCCAGTGACGACAGCCACCCGCCGTTCTTTCGGTACAGCAAACCGTAGATGCGGCATGACATTATCC
>JACQVL010000323.1 GCA_016209865.1 Candidatus Latescibacterota bacterium
AGCCTCCGGCTCGACCCGAACGTCGCCCCGACGTTCGAGGGGATCACCTTACAGGTGGATGCGGATCAGCCTGATTATACCGGCTCTGTTCATATCGAGCTTCAAGTCAAGAAGACCACCAATGCGTTCAAATTCCACGCGGCCGGGATGACGCTGCGTTCGGTCGTGCTCACGGGCGACCGGGGGGTGGTGCGATTCAGCTATAGAGCCGGACAGACCGGGCTGATCCTCGTCACGACCGAATCCCCGCTCACGCCGGGGCGGTACACGCTCGACATCGAGTTCTCCAACCCCTTCAATACGCAGGCGGTCAGCCTCTATCGGGTCGAGACCGGGGGGCAGGCGTACGCGTTCACGCAGTTTGAAGCCCAGGATGCCCGTAAAGCGTTTCCGTGCTGGGATGAGCCGATCTTCAAGATCCCGTACCAGGTGACGCTCACCGTGCCAGAAGGCCATCTGGCCATCGCCAACACGCCCATCCAGCAAGAAACGATCGCCGGCGGACGGAAGACGATCGTGTTTGCCCGGACCAAGCCGCTCCCGTCGTACCTCTTAGCGATGGCGACCGGGCCGCTTGAGACGGTGCCGATTCCCGGCTTATCCATCCCCGGCCGGGTCGTGACGGTCAAAGGCCAGGCCAACCGCGCCGCCGAAGCGGCCAGGGTGACTCCCCCGATTCTGAAGGCGCTGGAAACGTACTTCGGCCGCCCGTATCCGTACGAGAAGCTCGACATCATCGGGGTGCCCGAGTACCAGTTCGGCGCGATGGAAAACCCGGGGGCGATCACGTTCCTGGATCATTTGCTGCTGTTCGATTCCGCTACGGCGAGCGCGGACCAGCGCCGGACGTTGGCCAGCATCCTGGCGCATGAGCTCGCCCATATATGGTTCGGCGACTTAGTGACGATGGCCTGGTGGGACGATGTCTGGCTGAATGAGTCGTTCGCGTCCTGGCTGGGGGATAAGATCACCGATCAAGTCTTCCCACAGTACAGGATCGCGCTCACCCAGGTGCGGGACGGACAACTGGCCATGCTCACGGATGCGAAGGTGTCCACCCGGGCGATCCGTCAGCCGGTGACCGCCGGGGATAACCCGGAGCAGTTCTTCGATGAGCTGGCCTACCAGAAGGGTCAGGCGGTCCTGGGCATGCTCGAACACTGGATGGGGCCGGAGAAGTTCCGGCGGGGGATTCTCGACTATCTCAAGGCGCACGAGTGGAGGAACGCGGCGGCCAGCGATCTGTGGGCGGCGCTCTCGACCGTGGCTGGACGCGACATCGGCTCATCGATGTCGACGTTTCTCGACCAGCCGGGCGTCCCGCTGGTCAGCGCGGAACTCTTGCCGGATGGGTCTGTCCGGTTGAGCCAGCAACGGTTCTTGAACTACGGCATCCAGGCGCCCCGGCCAGCGCTCTGGGAGATTCCGGTCGTCCTGAAATACCCCGACGGGGCGGCCACGCGAACCCAGGAGGTGCTGCTGACGCAGCCGGTTCAGACGTTCGTCCTGCGGGCGCAGAAGCCTCCCGCTTGGATTCATCCGAATGCCGGGGAGAAGGGGTACTACCGCTGGACGGTGCCGCCCACGATGCTGCTATCCCTGGTGCAGCACTCCGTGGAGGTCCTGGATGTGCGCGAGCGTATGGGGCTGGTGAACAACCTCGCCGCGCTGCTGGATGCCGGCCAGATCAAAGGAGACGACTATCTCCGGACGATCGGAGCGTTCGCGGACGACTCCCAGCCCGAAGTGCTCAGCGTGCTCGCAGACGATGGCCTCGGGAAAATCTGGTCGAACTTCGTCGCGGAATCGAGCGGCCTGAACGACGCGTTTGCTGCCTACGTCCGGAAGACCCTGAGTCCAGCGCTCACGCGCTTCGGGTTGGCGAAGAAGAACGGAGAAGCAGAAACGGTCTCGCTCTTCCGTCCCTCGTTGATGTTGTGGTTGGGGGATCAAGGTCAGGATGCGCGAGTGCTGGGGTATGCCGACTCCTTAGCCCAGGTGTATGTGCGGGAACCGTCGGCTATCGACCCCGCCTTAGCCGAGGTGGCTCTCCAGCTTTCGTCGCTTCGCGGGGATAGCACCCTGTTTGAGGGGTACCGGACGAAATTCGAAACGACCACAATCCCCATCGAACGGCGTCAGTACCTTCGGGCGTTGGGGTATTTCAGGGCTCCAAACCTGGTCGAGCGGGCGCTGCAGTACACGTTGAGCGGCCCGCTCCGCCCACAGGAACTGCTCACCATCCCGAACTTCATCAACTTCATTTCCCCCCAATACCGCGACCGGGTGTTCGAGTGGATGACGGCCAACTACCAGACGATCACCTCCCGAATCCCGCCGGGCTTCGCCGCCTTAAACCTGCCGTGGCTGGCCAACGGGTGTTCCGTCACACGCCTCGACACGGCGCGGAGGTTTTTTGCAAACCCCTCCCACGCGCCGCCAGGGACGGAGAAAGAAGTTGAGAAGATGGCGGAGACGGTGATGCGGCGCGTGACCCTGCGTGAACGCGAAGGCCGGGCCGTGGCGAAGGCTCTCAGCCCCTTCGCCAGACCGTGAGCGCAAGGGTGTACGAGAAGCTCCGGTCGCCCGCCGCTCAAGCGGCGGGCTGAATAGACCAAGCCCCGTGAACGGGGCTTGGGATAGATGAGCACGCCCATTCATGGACGTGTGGACTTCTCGTACACGTTCTCCCCCCGGTTTTCTTGTTGACAAAGTTTATCAACATAATTATAATGACAACTATGTATCGCTGATGCGCGGCTGTTTTTACCGGCCACCGGCCACTTTCTTTCACGAGGAGGCATTTATGCGACATCCATCATTCCGGCTGTTGGGTATGATGCTCGGTCTGCTTGCGGTGACGGGCCTGGCGGGCTCGTCCGGCGCCGGAGAGGCCGGGAAGACGATCGGCACAGAGATCGGCCAGTATGCCCCGAATTTTCAGGTGTACACGATGAACGGGGAGAAAGTCACCCTCGAAGATTACAAGGGAAAACTCCTGTTCGTGAACTTCTGGGCGTGGTGGTGCCCGCCGTGCCGGGATGAAGCCGAAGCCCTGATGAACTTAGAGAAGCGGTACGCGGGAAGAGTTGAGTTCGCCTACGTCGGCGTCGAGCGCTTCTGGCGTGATAAGAAATCCCTCGACCCGAAAGAGGTCGCGGATGGCCTCCGTCCCGAACTCAACGACTTCATCGAGGGCACCAAGAAGACAAAATTTGTGAAGCCGGACTCCACCGTCCTGAAAGCCCATCCGGAGCGGGCAGCCGAGTATGGGGCACGCAATCAGGCGGTGATCGACCATTTTCTCCAGCGCTCGTTCTTCGACTTCCGCGGGTATTGGGAACGGCAGTTCCGGGCGCAGACGAACGAGAAATACGGGATTCCCGTCACCTACCTGATCGACCGGGACGGGAAGATCAAGCTGGCCGTGCACCCCAACAAACAGAACTGGGACCGCAACGATGATATCATGGATGACTTCGTGGCCGGCCGCGATCTGACGAAATACCAGTCACGCTTCCCCATCCCGCCTGAACTCCAACGGAAACCCGCCACCGCCGCCGGGCAATAAAGACAGGGGAAAAGTGGAAAAGAAGTATGGGGGTATGGGCGTATGGGGGAAACAGATCAGAGGCTCTGACTCCCACACTCCCACACTCCCATACGTTTCTGCTCCCATTCTCCCACTCCCCCACTCCCCCACTCATCCATTCTCTCATTCCCCATTTTGCCCTTCCTGCTTTCGTCTCAGATTCGATAAAGACCTTGACAAAATAGCTGTCTCGATGTATGTTTGTGACTGCTCACCCGATACACAGGGGTTGTCGCCTGCAACGATCCCGGTATTGTCCGTCCTGTTTTTAGAAGATATTCATAACAGACTGTACTCTTACAACTAATATAGCCTTCATGATTGACATTGATCTGCTTCATCCTCGAACGGTTGAGTCGTTCATCCTCACGACGGCAGTTCCGCGTCGACGGTGGCCTGTGATCACCCTCGTCATCCTCCTGCTCATCGGCGCCGCGATCGGAGCGGTTCTGGTCATCCCCCCTGAGCGTCATCCCCCGATCGTTCGAGAGGTCGTTCGCCAGGTCGAACACGTGATGATCGGTGTCCTTACGATGATCCGGTCGTAGCCGGGGCATCACGCCCCGCCATTCTTGTCACACGAACCGAAGGAGGTGCCAGCCAGCAGAGAGAAGAAGATGGACGGCAGAACCGCGCGGGAAATTTTCTGTCGAATCGGGTCTTCATCGTTGTTGAGAGGCAGCAGGATTCAGGAAAGGAGATGACCCCATGTTCCGTCGGGTACTCGTGGGCGTGCTCATCAGCGTGTTCCTCCCGCTGGTAGCCATGGCAGGCACGACCGGGAAGCTCGCCGGCCTTGTGAAAGATAAAGAGACCGGTGTTCTCCTGCCCGCCGCCACCATCAGCCTCGTCGGCACGACGATCGGGACGGCCACCGACCGCGCTGGGCAGTACGTCATCATCAACATCCCGCCCGGCCCCTACACCGTCCGGTGTACCTATGTGGGCTACCAGGAAGAACGCGTCCTCAACATCCACATCATCCCGGACTTCACCACCACCGTCAACTTCGCCCTCACTCCGACCGTCCTGGCCACAGCCGGCCCGATCGAGGTCGTGGCCGAGCGGCCGATCATTCAGAAGGACGTGACCCAATCGGTGCGGTTCATGACCGCCGAGGACCTCCAGCAGCGGCCGATCCGGGGGTATCAGGAGGCGGTGGCCACGCAGGCCGGGGTGGTCAACACGCAGTCCGTGGACAACCCGCTGAACATCCGGGGCGGGCGGGCGAATGAGATCGCGTACTTGGTCGACGGGTTTGTGCAGCAGGACCCGCTGTTCCACATCTCCAATACCCAGATCAGCAGCATCGCCATCCAGGAGATCATCACGATCACCGGGGGGTTCAACGCAGAGTACGGCCGGGCGAACTCCGGGGTGGTGAACGTGGTGACGAAGGAAGGCGGGGAGAAATATTCCGGCACGGGGGAGTATGTGACGGATGAGCTAACGGGCGGGTTGGGGGGCACGGGGTATGGGTACAACTTAGGAGAGTTCTCCTTAGGCGGGCCGGTGCTGCCGGGGTACAAGGCGGTACGGTTCTTCGGGGCGGCGACCATCCGGCGGTTTGATGATTACCGGCCGAGCGCCTTAGGTGTCTTCCGCTGGCAGAATGGGGTGCGATCGCACCGGGAGAAGTTGCCCCATCAGGATCAGCGGGGGCAGACGATCCAGGGCAAATTGTCGTGGAAGCCGACGAGCAAAATCTCGGCGTACATCGGGTATCTGGGGTCGACCGACAAGTACAACGAGTTCGTCATGGATGACGGGCGCCAGTTCGCTGGACAATTCTTCAAGTTCGACCTGGATCATGCGGACCGGCGGCGGGACCGGAATGACTCGTTTGCCGGGACGATCACCGGAGTGCTCAATCCGAAGACGTTCGTCACCCTGGAAGGGAACTACTATCGCGTCAAACGCCGGATCGGGGATGCCAGTCTGTTCGACCTGCCCACCGATAGCGCTGCGGTCCGGTATAGCCTCAACGGGTTCGATACTGTCCGGGGCGGCCCCTTCCGGACGGACGTGTTCGACCTGTATGTCCTGCCTGGCGATGCTACGCATCCTGGCGCCTCCCCCAACCGGCTCCTCGACCGCAAGTCGGAGTACGTTGGGTTCAAGGGGTCGATCACCAGTCAGGTGCTCCAGCATCATGAAGTCAAGGCCGGGGTCGAGTGGCAGCAACACGACATCGATTATTATAATAACGGGTTGCCCTGGTCGGCGAACGCCCGCATTAACGCCTTCTACAAGACACCTCGCATCGCCGCCGGGTACGTCCAGGATAAGATCGAGTACGCGTCCCTGACGGTCAACGCCGGCCTCCGGTGGGATTATCTGGACGCGAATACCCCGACGTATGCGGATGAAAAGAACCCGCTGAAGACGGCGGACAAGGCCCAGAACAAGACGGATACCCGGGTGAGCCCGCGCTTAGGGATCGGGTTCCCCATCTCGGATAAGATGCTGTTCCACTTCAGTTATGGCAAGTTCTTCCAGCCGCCCGACCTGTTCGACCTGTACATCGGAGATAAGCGACTCCAACAGATCGTCGCGCAGGGCACCCCGGGCATCGTCGGGAACCCCAACCTGAAGGCGGAGAACACGACCGCGTACGAAGTCGGGGTCACCCGCCAGCTCTCCGACAACATGGGGTTGGACATCACCACCTACTTCAAGGATACCGCCAACCTGATCAACGTCATCCCGGTCTTCGGCACGCCCGGAACGGATATCATCAACCGGATCGCCATTAAAGACAACTCGGATTTCGGGACGGTCAAGGGGATTGACGTGAAGCTGGAGCGGCGGCGGCAGAACTACGTCGCGGCGAACGTCGCGTACACCCTGAGCTATGCCACCGGGACCGGCTCCGGGGCCACTGATTCCTTCGATCAGATTTTCTTTGCCCTGGGGCCGAGCCCGACCGATGTGCATCTCCCCAAGGTGTCCGAACCGTTGAGCTTCGACCAGCGCCATACGGTCGTGCTCGACCTCGACATCCGAGGGGACGCGCTGGAGGGCAAGCCGCAGTGGGTGCGGCGAGTGCTGGCGAACGCCGGAGCGAACCTCCAGTTCATCGCGGGCAGCGGCCTGCCGTACACCCCGACGACGGTCTTCCCGTCGGTCGGTGCCAGCCAGCAGCAGGGCCGCCCGATCGGCCGGCCGAACTCCGCCCGGCTGCCGTGGCAACTCCAACTCGACATGAAACTCAACAAGGTGTTCCGTTTCGGCGGACTCAGCGGGCTGAGCATCAACGCCTACGCCTGGGTGCTGAACGTCACCAACCGGACGAACATCCAGGTGGTCTACCCGGCCACCGGTCGGCCGGATGAGGACGGGTTCCTGGCCAGCCCGGCGGGCCAGCAGGCGATTAAAACGTTCGGGAATACAAAGAACCAGTTCGGCCAGACGTTCGAGCAAGCGTACCGCGACCTCCTGAACGACCCAGGTTTCTACGGCACGCCCCGTCAGATCCGGTTGGGCGTGGGCGTGAACTTCTAAAAAGCAGGGGTCAGGGGTCGGGGGTGAGGGGTCAGGAAACAGGGGCCAGAAACACACTTGTTCTGATACCAGACCCCC
>JACQVL010000324.1 GCA_016209865.1 Candidatus Latescibacterota bacterium
CACGCGGCCGAGCGTGTCCCACCCATCGATGCTGTTCGGCTTCAGCTTCAGGTGCATCTCCAGGGGGTCGATCGCGTCCGTGAACTGTTTTATATTGTAATAGGTCGTGCCCAGGTTCAACAAGATTTCCGGGTCATCCGGCTTCAACTCTTTCGCTCTCTGGAGGAGTGCCGTCACTTTATCGTACTGTTTCATCCGGGAGTAGAGCAGGCTGAGGTTGAAGTAGAAATCGACCGTCTGGGGAACGTTATCGATCCCGGCCTGATAGATCGTCATCGCTTTCGTCGTATCCCCGGTCGCCAGGTACGAGTTCGCCAGGTTGAAGTAGGCGGACGGATCATCCTTCTTCAACTGGAGGTAATTCGTGTACGTCTCGATCGCGGACTTATAATACTCTTTTTTCTTCGGGTCGTTCTCATCAGCCCTGTTGGCCAGCCGTATGTAGGCAGTCGACAACCCATCCCACACGGTCACGTTCTTCGGGTCGACTGCCAGGCCTTTCTTCAACGGCTCGATGCTCTCCTCAGTCTTCTGCGCGTTCAGCAGACACAGCCCTAAGTTCACGTTCGCCCGTGGGTCATTCGGGTTGGCCTTCGCCGCCACCCGAAACCGTACGACGGCCTCATCGTAGCTCTTCTCGCCAAACAATTTGACGCCGGTGTTGAACGAGTTCGTCCACAGTTGCTTCCGCTCATCTTCATAGATCTTCCGGTCTTTCTTCCCTAACTTGTCCGGGACGACGACTTCCCATTCCTGCAGCGCTTTCTCATAGTTTGCTCGCCGGGAGTAGATCAGTCCAAGCAGGTAGTGGACTTCCATATTCTCCGGGTGTTTGGCGACCGCCTGGTTCAGGAGATCCAGCGCCTTATCGTAGAGCGGAGGCGTCTGCTGCAAGTACACTTTCGCGGACGTGACCTCCATCCCTTGCGCGCCGACGAACGCCGGGACACACCCCACGACGATCACCACAAGTCCGACAGCTAAGAACCCTGCACGCTTCACGTTCGACTCCTTTCTGGCTTCAATCGGTCTGCCTCTGTGACAACTCTTGTCGTCCTATATAACCGCTGGTTCTCTTGAAAAGTTTCCGCAAAATATATCCCGCACGGCAGTTCGTCAAGTCTTTTCTCCCCCCGGCATCGCCCATCCAGACACGCGGCCGTCGACGATCGTATACTCGACCGCCCCCCGGAGCGTCCATCCGTAGAACGGCGAATTCCGGGACCTGGACAGGAACACGTCCGGCGTCACCCGCCACTGGCGGTCCGGGTCGAAGACCGTCACGTCGGCCGGCGCGCCGGGCTCGAGCGTCCCGCCGGGCAGTCCTAAGATGCGGGCGGGGGCGACGGTCATCTTCCGGATGGCGTCCATCAGGCTGAGCGTCCCGGTCTGGACGAGCCGGGCGATCACCAGCCCCAGGGCGGTCTCCAGGCCGATCAGCCCGAACGGAGCCAGGTCGTATTCGACGGCCTTATCGTCGATCGTGTGCGGCGCGTGGTCGGTGGCGATCACGTCGATCGTCCCGTCCGCCAGTCCTTCCTGGATCGCCTCGACATCCCGGGCCGTCCGGAGCGGAGGGTTGACTTTCGTGTTCGTGTCGTACGTCCGCACCGCCTCGTCTGTCAGGGAGAAGTGATGGGGCGTCGCCTCCGCCGTGACGGCGATGCCCCGCCGCTTCGCCTCGCGGATGAGGACGACAGACCCGGCGGTGCTGACGTGCGCGATGTGCAGCCGGCTGCCCGTCAACTCCGTGAGCGTAATATCACGGGCGACGATGACCTCCTCCGCCGCGTTGGGAATCCCCTTCAGACCGAGCACCGTCGAGACGACTCCTTCGTTCATCACCCCGCCGGCCGACAGGTTCATGTCCTCACAATGGGGGATGACCGGAATCCCGAACATCTTCGCGTACTCCAGCGCCCGCCGCATGATGGCCGGGTCATCCACGTTCTTCCCGTCATCTGAAATCCCCACGATTCCCGCGTCAACCATCTCCGCGATCTCGGCGAGCTGTTCCCCGCGTTCCCCTTTCGTGATCGCCCCGATCGGGTAGACCTTGATGTCCGCCTGGCGCGCCCGTTCGAGGACGAAATGGACGACCTCCGCGTTGTCGATGACCGGGTCGGTGTTGGGCATACACGCCACCGCCGTGAACCCACCCGCTGACCCGGCCCGCGCCCCGGACTGGATCGTCTCTTTGTCCTCCCGGCCCGGCTCCCGGAGGTGGACGTGCATATCGATCAGCCCCGGCGTCACGACTTTTCCTCGAGCGTCGATGACAAACGGCCGTCGTCCGCCGGTCTCTTCACGCGCGTCGGACGGCCGCTCGATCATCCGTCCGTCTTCCATCCACACATCGCCCACCTCATCCCGGCCGGAGGCCGGGTCGACGATGCGGCCGCCCCGGATCACGACGAGCCCACGCCCGTCGGTGAGCCGCGCCGGCCCTCTATTCGACGTCATCATCCCCTCCCCTGTTCAACAGGTACAGCACCGCCATGCGGATGGCGATGCCGTTGGTCACCTGATCCAGGATGACGGACCGCTCGCTGTCCGCGACGTCCGTGGACAGTTCAACGCCCCGGTTGATCGGACCCGGGTGCATGATGATCGCGTGCGGCTTCGTGTGGATCAGTCGCTCCGGCGTGATGCCGAACGTCCGGGCGTACTCCCGGAGGGTCGGGAACAGCCCGCCGTGCTGGCGTTCGAGCTGGATGCGCAGGACGTTGATCACGTCCGCCTCCCGGAGCGCGTCCTCGACCCGGTAGAACACCTCAACCCCCATCGTCTCGATGCCGGGGGGGATGAGGGTCGGCGGGCCGCAGACGGCGACGGACGCCCCCATCGTGCGGAGTCCCCAGATGTTCGACCGCGCTACCCGGCTGTGGGCGATGTCGCCGACGATGACGACACGCAGCCCGTCGACCCGGCCGAACCGGTCGCGGATGGTCAGCAGGTCGAGCAGCCCCTGG
Organism: Candidatus Latescibacterota bacterium; assembly: GCA_016209865.1. Taxonomy (GTDB): domain Bacteria; phylum JAAXHH01; class JAAXHH01; order JAAXHH01; family JACQVL01; genus JACQVL01. The sequence continues at coordinate 2,973 of JACQVL010000324.1, forward strand.
GTCGGGTGTTCGTGCGCCCCGTCCCCGGCGTTGATGACGACCGAGTGCGTCAGACAGCGCGTCAAGAACTGGGGCGCGCCGGCGGCGGCATGGCGGATGACGACGACATCCACCTTCATCGCCTCGATGTTCCGGACGGTGTCCCGGAGCGTCTCCCCTTTGGCCACGCTGCTCGTGCTGGCTGAAAAGTTGATCACGTCGGCGGAGAGCTGCTTTTCCGCGATCTCGAACGAAATCCGCGTCCGCGTGCTCGGTTCGAAGAAGAGGTTCACGACGCTCTTCCCCCGCAGGGCCGGGACCTTCCGGATCGGCCGCTCGATCACTTCTTTGAACGAGTCGGCGGTGTCGAGGATGAGCTGAATCTCCTCGCGCGTCAGCTCCTCCAGTCCGAGGAGATGCGGGCTTCGTAACTGCACCTGTTCCACGATGAGAACCCCTTCTTGAGGATTCAGGGGTCATGATTCAGGAGTCGGGAAACAGAAGAAGATTTCGTCCGTCACTGACCCCTGACCCCTGACCCCTGACCCCTGTCCGTCCGTTCTATCGTGACGCTATCCTCTCCGTCGACCTCGCGCACGCGCACGACCACCGTCTCATGGGGCGTGGTCGGGATGTGTTCTCCGACGTAGTCCGCCTGGATGGGCAGTTCGCGGCCGTCGCGGTCGATCAGGACGGCTAACTGGATGCGCTTCGCCCGTCCGAAGTCGGTCAGCTCGTCGAGCGCCGCCCGGATCGTCCGGCCGGTGTACAGGACGTCATCGACGAGGATGATCGTCCGTCGCTCGATGTCGAACGGGATGGCAGTCTTCCGAACGACCGGCTGGGGGAAACGGGTCTGGAAATCGTCCCGGTACAGGGTGATGTCGAGCGCGCCGACCGGGATGGGGTGGCCTTCGATCTCGCTGATGAGCGTCGCCAATCGCTTCGCTAAGGAGTCGCCCCGGCGCCGAATCCCGACGAGCGCGATGTCCGTCGCCCCCCGGTTGCGTTCCACCACCTCATGGGCGATGCGGGTCATCACCCGGAACATCCCCTTTTCGTCCAGGACGAGCGTGGTTTCTTCAGGCATGGGTGACCCTCAGTAGGGGCAAAGCATTCACCGAGAAAACGTGGCAGGCGAATGCTTTGCCCCTACATCATGTACGAACGTGTCAACGTGCTAACGTGTCACGTAAATACTCGAAACTCCGTCGCGCGATCTCCTCCGGGCCGTGGGAAAAATCGAACACCTCGATGGACGCGTATCCGGTGTACCCGACATCGCGCAGCGCGCGGAGGATCGGACCGAAATCGACGTGGCCGAACCCCGGCCCGTGGCCGCTCGCGTCGTTCAGATGAAAATACGCCATCTCCGCCTTCACGTCATGGATCGCCTTGACGATGTCCTCACCCTGACAGAGGGTCGACCGGACGTCTAAGATCATCCGGAAATTGGGATGGTTGAGTTCGCGCACCATCCGAGCCGCTTCCGCCGGGGTGTTGATGAAATTCGTCTGCTGACGGTCGAGCGGTTCGATACAGATTGTGACTCCACATTCCGCCGCGACAGACAGGCACGCCTCGAACACGGACTTCGTCACCTCCCATGTCTCCTCGTCCGTGTGGCCGGACTGGACGTTACGCTGCTTGGGCGACCCGACGACCATCACCCGCCCGCCGACGTCGCAGCAGAACCGGATCAGGTCGCAGAGGTACTGCTGCGTCCGCGACCGGATGGCCTCGTCCGGGTGGTTGAGGTAGAGTCCTTTCGGGCTGACGAGCAGCCAGTGGAGGCCGGTGATCTCCAGACCGTTCGCCTCCGCCTGGCGCCGGATGGCCGTCCGCCGGGCCGGGGAGATGTCGTTCACCGACTCGGCGAACGTGAACGGGGCGAGTTCGACCCCGGCGTACCCGATCTCCGCCACCCGCCGGAAGACATCGTTGATCGGCCAGTTCTGGAAGAGTTCGTTGCAGATGGCGAGTTTCATGGCGGTCGTCCTATGAATGTGTGGTCTTTGCGTCCTTTGCGGTTGGATAAATGACCTATCCTACCCGAATCCCGAACCCCTAACCCCCAATCCCGAGTGCCGTCCGCCCCGTCTGAGCGTACTCGTTCTTCAAGTCCTGCGGGAGGGTGCGCCAGACGAGAAACCGCTTGCGCAGGACGCTCAAGAAGCGCCGGTTGATCCGCTGCCAGGAGGCCACATCCCCGCTCTCCCGGTGAATATCCACCTTCACCGCGTACAGGTCGCGCTCCGCCTCGGCCGGGGCGGCCATCAGGGAGACTCGCTGGCTGATCCCCAAGTCATACGGCGCGAGCCAGGTCATCATCGAAATCTGGTACTGCCGCGCCCCGTTCTGGCTCTGGGACGTCAGCGTCACGTCTTCCGTCACGAACGCGCCTAACGACCCTTCCTCATACGACTCGAACACCCGGGTCAGGTACGCATACATCCCTAACACCTCGACACTCCCGATCGTGAACGGGAAGTCGAACCGCCACTCGTCCCCGTCCGGCTCGGGGAACTTCCACTCCCGGCCGACATCCGGGACGGCCATGTCCGCCGCTTTCTTCGCCGGGTAGGCGGTGGACAGGAAGACCGTCCCCATCACGACGAGTGTCGACCACATCGCGGACAGCGACGAATAGTTGAGCGACAGCCCGACCAGCCAGCCTTTCGAGACGAGGACGAGGGAGAGGATTTGACCGACCAGATAACCCATGACCGCCCCGACCGTGGCGAACACGGCAGACTCCGCCAGGAACAGCGACGCGATATGGCTCGGCGCCAGCCCGACGGAGCTGTACACCCCGATCTCACGGAACCGCTCGTGCACCGCCCCCATCATCGTGTTGAGGACGATCATCGCGGCGACGAGGATGGGGATGGCGAAGTTCTGGACGCCGGAGATGGAGGTCGACCCGATCGAGCTGTAGACGTTAACGTTGCCGTCCTTGCCGACGAACATCGTCAGGGCGACGCGGGAGAGGAAATCCTCGATATCCACGTCGAACGCCTCGTTCGGCCGGCCCTGCTCGTCCCGGAAATCGGTGATGGCCACGGATTGCATCGTCCCGCCGAGTTCCATCACCGTCTCGAACGGGAGGATCATCACGTTGTTCGACTCTAAGTGGATGAACGCTTCCGGCGGAGACTCGGCCTGGAGCCTCGGGTCCTCCCCGATCCGCTGGTCGATCTTCCCCTTCTCCTGGACGAGGTCGACGGGGGTCAGCTTCTCATCGTCTAAATCTTTCACCTGATTGAACCGCTTAGAGTCGATAATCCCGACGACCTTGAGGGTCAGACCGAACATCTGGATCGACGCATTCCCCGCGTCCTGGGGCGTCAGGCCGACGACGCTGGCGATGTCATCCGGCAGGATGCAGGCGGCGCGTTCGCCCGGATTGAACCACCGGCCGCCTAAGAGGAATTGATCGAGCTTCGACGCTTTCGGTTCATCCGCGCTCAGGCCGAGCAGGCTGTTGACGTAGCTCTCCTTCTGAGCGGCCGGCAACGCGAACGTGAAGTACCCTTTCTCGCCCTTCACCTGCGACATGAACCAGGCGCGCGGGATGAGGGTCGCCCGTTGCTCGAACGCGCTCTTCAGGTAATCGTAGATCGACGGCTGGAGACCTTTCCAGTTCCGATCCCGGACGAGCGTCCCTTCGTACAACGCCGGGTTGTCGCGTCCTAACTTGTAGTACTTGAGGGAGGTGGAGATCGACGTGAACGACAGCACCGTGAACGTCAGCAGGGTGATCGTGACCGCCGTCAGGCCGGTCCGGATCTTGCGCTTGCGGAGGTTGGAGATGCCCAGTGAGATTGCCACCGCCGTCGCGCTCAACCGGCCGATGTCCGCCTCGTGCATCCCGGTCGACGCCCGTTTCATCTTCTGGACTTCCTGGTTGAACTTGGAGAGGACGATGAACAGGACGATCACGCCGAGCGCCATGATGACGAACGCTAAGAAGATGACGTACGGGGAGGTGCTGAGCTTGAACGCAGGGTGGACTTGCTGGAGGATGAGGAAGACGAGGACGAAGATGCCCGCGAACGCGGCGATCCGTTTGTTGATCGTCGGGAACCCGAACAGGAGGCGCTCCATGAAGAACGAGAACGGCAGGAGGAGGACGAAGTAGAAGATGACCCCTTTGACCGTATCGTCCGCCGTGGCCTTCACGTCCGGGTAGCCGCGCGCTTCCAGTCCCCAGGCCCGCCGGGCGGCCGAGATGAACGCGTCGTACCGCTTCGCTTCGAGGTGCTGATTCGCTTCGATCAGGCTGAGCCGGGCCTCTTCGTGGAGCTTCGTGATCCGCTGGTTCTCCACCCCAAACCGGGCGAGTTGCTTCAGCCGGACGTCGTCGATGATCCACATGTCCTTCGCCCCCCGGTACGACGGATGGACGATCAGCCCATCGTCCACCAGGTATCCCTGTCCCTGCGCTTTCTCCAGAAGGCTGAGGGTGACGTCGTTCGGCTGGACGGGGGTGAGGAGCAGGGAATCGGGCGCGTTCGTCAGGAGGTACTTGATCCCGAACAGGCTCGTCCCCATCAGCAGTTTGAGCCGCTGACCCGGCTTGGCGAGCACGACCGCCGCTAACACCGTCCGCCTTTCCCAGCCGCTCTGGTTGGGGACGTAACTATAGCCGTACCATTGCGGCGCGGCGTCGTCCGGGCCGAGGATCGTCAGGTTGTCCAGGGCGGTCAGGTACCGGGAATCGATGATCTCGTAGATGTCTAACGACCGGCAGGGGAACACGATCTGCAGCGTCGAATTCTCCCACCCGCCGCTCGCCGCGCTGAGCGGGTAGGTGCCGTCCCCCTCCGTCCCGTAGTCCGGCCCGTAGACGATCTCCCCGTCTTCATTCAGCTTGTACGAGTGCAGGCGGATCGACCCGGTCTCCCGGAGGGGCTTGAAGCTGAACTGGCCGACCGAATCCGCTTTCGTCACCATGATCCCCCGGACGCCGCTGTGGGAGAGGGTATGGAAGTAGGTGACCAGCGCCCCCGGGATGAACTTCTTCGGGACGAAGAAATTGATGTCCCGGTCGAATTCCACGACCGTCCCGCTCAGGTCGTGGGCGGTGTCCTGGATGCGGAGTTTCGTCTCCTCGAACAGTCCGGCGTCGGAGGAAGCGCGGGCGATGATGACGGCGAGCGATTTCGCCTGCTCGACGACGTTGGGGAGGTTGACCTGCTCGAACCGATCCACGGGGGTATCGACGCGCTCCCGCGACCCGTTGGGGGTGACGAACGACATCCCTTTTTTCCCGAAGAACGTGACCGCCTCGTTATCCAGCCCGATCGGGACGGGCATGAAGTCCTTCCACGTCCGCTGCGGCGGGATGATCGCGTTCACGTACCGGAGGGAATCCGCCCCGGCCCCGAACCCTTCCTGGATGTAGGAGGCGAACTTCTTCGAGTACGGAGCGAAGATGTTCTTGATGTAATGGTTCGTCGCCCAGGCGGGGTTGTAGAACGTGCCGAAGCAGAAGCTGCCGACCCGCGAGTCGTGGCTGGAGAGGTCGAGGCCGAAGAACACGTCGAAGTCGATCTTGTCCGGCTCCGGGATGCGCTGCATGAAATAGTCGCTCGCCCGGCCGTGACGGTACAGGAAGTTGTTGATGCCTTCCATGCCCAGGAAATGCGCGGACGTCGCCAGGAACAACACAGTGTATTTCGGTCGATACGCCTTGACCGCCTTCGCCACCTCGAACAACGCCGCGATGCCCGTCGCGCTCTCCGCGCCGGGCGCGAGCCGGGGGACGACCGACATCGCGTCGTAGAACGACTCGACGACGATGGTGTGGTCTTTCCACTTGCGCTTGTCCCCCCTCGCCCCCGGCATCTCCTCGTCGAGGCCGGGAAGGACGCCGTAGACGTTCTTCGCCTGAACCCGTTCCCAGTCCATCCGGGCTCTGACCGTCACCCGGGCGGTGCCGGATTCTGACAGTGCGATCAGACGGTCCGCGTCCCCCCGCTCGACCCAGTAGCGCGGGATGTTGACCGGGAGGCCCATGAACTTCCGTTCCGCGTCGCCCCGTGTGACGAGGCCGTTATCGAAGAAAATGACCGCCTGCGCCCCGAGCATCCGGGCGTTGATGTAGTTCTCCCCCGAATCGAAGTCCATCAGGACGATGCTGCCCTTGACCTCGTTCCCGTTGAAATCCCGGAAATCTCCCTTGCGGGCGTAGAGGAGCGGGCCGGTCAGCCCGGCTCGCGGGGTGGTCGAGGTGCGGACGTGGTTCGGCCAGAGGGAGTAGAGGCGGAGAAGACGGGGTTGGGGGGAAGAAAGGACGAAGGACGAAGGACGAAGGACGAAGGACGAATCCGGTGAGCCGGAAACCTGAAGTTGAGTCTCTGAAGCATCAAGCACGGAATCCGGAACCGGGACTCCGAGATCGAGGGTGGAATCCGGTCTGTCCGTCCCCGAACCCCGAACCCCCAATCCCGAATCCCGGATGATTAAGACCGCGCCCTTATCGATCGGGACGGTCACCGTGAACGTGTCCGTCCGGACGTCCTGGAGTCCGATCTGCTCGAACTGCGCCCGCACATACTCGGAAGCCCGGTCCGCCCCCCGGTAGCCGACGACGCGCGACCCGAACGAAGACAGGGTGCCGATCGTACTCCGGATGGATTCTTCATTCACCGCGTTCAACGCATCGTTCAGGGGCTGATCGTTCGACACCGCGACGAGCGTAGACGGGCCGACCGGCTCCGGGAGGGTGATCAACTTCATCAGGATATGGTCGGTAATCCACTTCGGATGAAAGATCGTCACCGACGACAGCATGAGCGCAGCGACGAGCAGACCGATCCCGGTTTTGATCTTCGACCACATGGAAGGCTCTCCTCATGTCACGGTTGTAAGGGCGAAGCATTCGCTTCGCCCCTACGTGCGTGCGAACGCAACCACCGTGCGCGCGTACCCGTCCGGCACGCCCACGTCGTACCGTTCCCCTTGCATCTCGTACGCGTAACCGCCCTCGGCCTGGCGGACCCGTTCGAGGGCGCTCGTCAGTTGAATCTCTCGCTGCTCCCGCACGTCATGCTGGATCGCAAATTGCAGTCCCTCGAAGACACCGGGCGTCAGCGCATACTGCCCGAAGAAGCAGAGGTAGGCGCCCGCTTCAAGACCGTCGATCCGCAGACGCGCGCGCGCATCGGCCACTGACGGCTTCTCGGCGAACGCTGTGACCCGGTAGACGCGCGGCATATCCGCAAGCGGACTCCCCCCGATCGTCCCGAACAGGTGGAGCCACTCCTCCGGTGTGCGCTTGACGGCGACGACGCTCCGGCCGAGCCGGTCGAACGTGTCGAGCAACTGACGCGCGCAGGGCGTCGCGGTCTCCGACCGGGAGAGATGATCCCCTAACATCAGCAAGAAGGGGGCGTCCCCGACCCACGACCGGGCGCAGAAGACGGCATGGCCGAACCCTTCGGGTTGTGGCTGGACGACGTAGTCCACGTGCCGGCCGAGTTCCAGCACGCGTTCGACAGCACGAACCAGACCTGAGTCCGCCAGCCGGGCTTCGACGTCCGCCGGGAGCGTCTCCGTAAAATACCGGCGAAAGACGGCCTCATCCTCCGGCCGGACGATGAGGCACACCTGCTCGATCCCTGAGACACACGCTTCCTCGACGATCAGTTGGATGACCGGTTTCACCGTCCCGTCGCGGTCGACGACCGGGAACAACTCTTTCTTGACCGCTCTCGCTGCCGGATAGAGCCGCGTCCCAAGCCCGGCGACCGGGACAACCGCTTTCGTGATGGGCATTGAAAATCAGTGACGAGTGACGAGTGACCAGTGACAAGTTTAAGAGTAAGAACAATGAGGACAAGTCCTCAGCACGCCAGTTTTTGCCCGTTGCTCTTACTCGTCACTGGTCACTCGTCACTGCTGTTAAAACAGCGTATAGATGAACGGCGCGAGCGCCGAGCCCTGCGTCAGGACGATGAGGGTGCTGAGCAGGATGAGCAGGATCATGATCGGCGCCAGCCACCATTTCTTCCGGACGCGCATGAACGCCCACAGTTCGACGAAGATCGAGAGTTTATCGGCAAGGTTCGAGAAAAATCCCATACCATCTCCTTCAATCCAACTCAAACTGTTTCTGCCAATCGATATCGTCCGCTAAGGGTTTCATCTCTCGCTTGTCCAGGATGTACGACCCCATGACGAGATAATCCATGTGCGTGCGCATGAAGCACAGGTACGCATCGTGGGGGGTGCAGACAATCGGCTCGCCCCGGACGTTGAATGAGGTGTTGATGATCACCGGGACGCCCGTGAGATCGTCGAAGGCACGAATCAGGTCGTAGAACAGGGGGTTTTCGTCACGGGTGACGGTTTGAATCCGTGCGGAACCATCCACGTGCGTGACGGACGGGATGACCCGCTTCTCCGGGCGGACCTGGGCGACTAAGAGCATGTAGGGGCTGGGCCGGTCGAGGTCGAAGTACTCCGAGACCCGTTCCGCTAAGACGGACGGGGCGAACGGCCGAAAGCTCTCCCGGAATTTGATCTTCAGGTTGACGATGTCTTTATTCTTCGGGTTCCGGGCATCCGCTAAGATGCTCCGGCTCCCCAGCGCCCTCGGGCCGAATTCCATCCGGCCCTGGAACCAGCCGACGACGTGCTGGTCGGCGATCAACTGGGCGGTCGTCTTCAGCAGGTCTTCGCGGCTGGACGCGGTGAACGGGATGTCGTGCTGGACGAGGTACTGGCGGATTTCGTCATCTGAGTATTCCGGCCCCAGGTAGGCATGCGTCATGAGTGTCGTCCGTGGATGGCCGAGCAGGGTGTGGTAGAGGTACGCCGCCGCGCCGACGGCTCCGCCCGCGTCGCCCGCCGCCGGCTGGATGAACAGGTCGTCGAACGGCCCTTCCCGGAGCACCCGCCCGTTGGCCACGCAGTTCAACGCCACCCCCCCGGCCAGGCACAGGTTTTTCATGCCGGTGACCGCGTGGAGATGACGAGCCATGCAGAGGACGATCTCTTCCGTCACCTTCTGGATGCTCGCCGCGATGTCCCAATGACGCTGTTCGAGCTTCGACTCCGGTTCCCGCGGCGGCCCGCCGAATAATGCGCTGAAGTGGCCGTTCGTCATCGTCAGGCCGTAGTCGTACGCAAAGTACTTCATGTTCATCTTGAAACTGCCGTCGTCGTTGACGTGGATCAGCTCGCGCCGGATGAGGTCGTAGTACGTCGGCTCCCCGTACGGGGCCGCGCCCATGACTTTGTACTCCGCGCTGTTGACCTTGAACCCGAGGTAGTACGTAAACGCGCTGTAGAGGAGGCCTAAGGAGTGAGGGAACCGGATCTCGGACAGGATGTGTATCTGCGTCCCGCGTCCCGCCCCGTACGTCGCCGTCGCCCATTCCCCGACCCCGTCGATCGTCAGGATGGCCGCCGACTCGAACGGGGAGACGAGGAAACAACTGGCGGCGTGCGACTGATGGTGCTCGGTAAACAGAATCTCTCCCGTATACCCCAGCTCTTTCCTGATGATGTTCGGCGTCCAGAGCTTCTCGTGCAGCCAGATGGGAATGGCTTTCGTGAACGACGGGAAGGAGCGCGGGAACGTGGCGATGTAGGTGTAGAGAATCCGCTCGAATTTGATGAAGGGTTTGTCGTAGAACCCGATGTAGTCGAGGTCGTTCGGGCCGATCCCTTCCTGGGCCAGGCAGTACCGGATGGCGTGGATGGGGAAATCGGAGTCGTGTTTCTTGCGAGTAAACCGCTCTTCCTGCGCCGCGGCGACGATCTCCCCGTCCTTGAGGAGACACGCCGCCGCGTCGTGATAGAAGCAGGAAAGGCCGAGGATGTACATAGGGAAACTCGTTAAAATTGATGCCGATAGGATTCTATCGTGGTCGGCATGTCTTGCCGTGGATGCCAGGACGTAGGTCGGTCGTGCAGACGCCGGTCTAACAGATCACGTCGCAGCAGCCTGACGATCATGGAGGTGATCCCGATGACCAGGCTGTACAAGACTGTCAGAATGATAAAGGTTTGAACGATGCTGAGTTGCTTGGCAAACCATTTCCAGTACGCGAACAAAATTCGCAGGATGCGCATCATGCGGAGAGACCCTTCGCAGCCGAAAGTCTACATCGAGTCCCCGGCTGACGTCTTGCTCAATATAATAGACTCATACCCTGTGTTCAAGGAAATTCCGCTCTAATGCCTGGCGACATAGACCCGCGTAAAATCGAACACGGCAACTTTGCCCGTCCGGTCGAGTTTTGTGTCCTTCACCCAGGATTTGCGGAGCTCGAGGCTCTCCGGATGGAAGACGAACGCCCCGCCGTAGTCTTTCACCAGGATCGCTTCAGCCTGCCGGTAGAACTGCGACCGTCGCGCCGGGTTGAGTTCGGACGCGGCCGCCTCGACGAGGCGGTCGAACTCCAGGTTCGCCCAATCATGCCGGCCGTACCCCTGCGGCTGCGAGTGCCAGATCATGTCGAGCATGTTCCGGGGATCGACGTAATCGGCGACGAAGACCACCAGCCCGATGTTCATCCGCCAGTTGTACAGGTTGTCCATGTACATCGTACGATCCGCCGTCCGGATCGTCGTCTCGATGCCCAGATGCTCTTTCAGCATGCCCTGGATGGAGGCGCCGACGAGTTGAATCGAAGGGGACGGCGCCCGGAGCCAGACCTCCACCTTCGGGAACCCCCGTCCGTTGGGGTACCCGGCGTCGCGGAGAAGCTGCTTGGCGCGGGCCGGGCCGAACCCCTGCACCGGCTTGTACGACGGGCCGGCATAGTCCTTGAACCCGGGCGGGAGCATCGAGTACGCGGGCACCGCCGTCCCGCGCAGGACGACGCGACAGATGACCTCCCGGTCGATCGCGCGGGCGAACGCTTCCCGCACCCGGATATCGTTGAATGGGCGCTGCTTCGTGCGGAAAAACAGGTACCAGGTCGACCGTGCCGGCGTACGAATCAGCTCTCGTTTCAACCGCGGGTCGCGCTCGACCCGTTGGAGGTCGGTGACGTCCACCCCCTCGATATCGACCTCATCGTTCTCGTACGGCAGGATCGTAGCGGTCGAGGCGTACCGGAAGGGGTGGATAACCTTTTCGAGGAACGGCTTGTGCGGGCCGTTGTAATTCGAGTCGAGGACGAAGACCATCCTGTCCCCGTGGACCCATTCCGTCAGCTTAAACC
>JACQVL010000325.1 GCA_016209865.1 Candidatus Latescibacterota bacterium
CGGTAGCAGTGATCGAACAGCAGTTCCCATTCGCGCTGTTGAACCTGCCGGCAGAGCATCTCGTGAGGAGACCGGCCGGCGCTGGCAGCCTCGCAGAGATCGATAAACGCGAAAGGGTCCCAGTCGGATTGAGTCGTGAGGAACGTGGCGGATGTGTGGAGGGTCGCCGTGCCCGCGAGTTCGGCAGCGGCTGCACGAAGCGACCCGAAGATCGGATGGACGCCGACTCTGCGGAACCAGTGCTTGCTGTTCGAGTAATCCGGCTCCCGACGGTGCATGATTCCGTGCCAGTAGCTGCCGGTCGTCGTCTCGATGGCCTGGCAGATTTTGTGCGAGTCGTCCAGAAAGTCATGGTACAGCCAGAGGCCGGCGCAGCAGGCGTTGGCCATCTCGGCATCCTTGATGGGATGGGGGGCGAACGCTCTCTCGATCGTGAGGGATTTTAATTTGGGACGGGCCGGGTCGTTCGGGTCGCCCGGGCCGAGCGGCATGAGACGGCGTTCCTGGAGCAGGGCGGCGATGACAGGACCATAGCTGGCAGGATCAAAAGTCGGCATGACTGAGACCTCCTGAGACTGGACAGAGGGACGCAGCAGGCTGCGCCCCTCCCTATGTTAGACCATCGGCTGCCGTGGCTTGCCACTGCGCGGCCGTCTCGACAACAACAGCCAGCCCAGCCCGAAGAGGCCGAGGGCCAGCAACGCTGAATCGCTCCAATCATCGTGACGATCAGCGTCCGGCCGGGGGACGTGCACCACACGGGCCCGCCGGTGCGACGCGTGGTTGTGCCGTTTCTCGCAGGCCAGGCTGGCGGTCGCGGTCCCCAAGACCACCAGGGCGATCAACGCGGCTTTGACGACGGATCGCATCAAGACACCTCCTGTGTGAGGAGATCCGGGGTTCGGGTAGAAAACCTCGGGATTAGGGGTTGGGGATTCGGGATTCGGGAAACAAAGAAAGATCGACTTGTTGCCTGCATTCTGTTCTTTCCCGAACCCCAAATCCCTAATTCCGAACCCCGGGGGTTATCCGAACCCCTAACCCCGGATCCCGAACCCCGGGTTTCATCTCTACGGTTGATGAGATATCCTGATGTCTTCGACTCACCCACTCCTGCTTTTGTTGCACTCCGCCCTCACGTCCAGGTCGGCCGGCCACGCAGGATAGGCATCGGGTCGCCGTTGCCGGTCGCCACGTACGCGATCGTGCAGGCGCGCCGGTGGTGCGGCGAGCGGTTGGCGTCAGACCCGTGGATGATGAGCGGGCCGAAGAAAAGCGCCGTCCCCGCCTTTACTTCCAGCGGGACGGCATCCTCTCTCGGCTGGAAGTAGCCGGGGAGAAACCGCCCGAACGCCTGCCGCCGCTCCTCGTGGGTCAACAGACCCAGCTTGTGGCTGCCCGGCACGACCTGCATACACCCGTTCTCGACGGTGCTGTCGTCGAGATAGACCATACAGTTGAGGTACTTCGGCTCGTTGTACGTCCGGTGCCAGTACCCATAATCCTGATGCCACGGGGTGATCGTCCCGTCCTCCGCCGATTTCATCAGGAGCTTGCAATGGTAGAACGCGAGATCCGGCCCCAGCAAGTCCGCCACGATGTCCAGCACACGGTCGGACCGGAGGAACCGGTCGAGGGAGAGGCACACCTTCTCCGCATGCATCAGTTGCTTGATCCGCGGCCGGTGGCCTTCATCCTCATACGTCTCCCAGGAGACACCCACCTCTGGCGGGGTATTGGCCGCCATCCGCTCGTGCAAGCCATCCGTCTCCGTTTGCATCTCAGCCAGCCAGGCCGGGTCGACCAGTCCTGACTGAATCAGGTAGCCCTGGTCGAGAAAGAAGTCGATTTCCTCACGTGTCAGTGCCATGGGTGCTCCTTTGAATGTCTCGCGCAAAGTCGCCAAGACGCAAAGAGATTTTTAACGACTGCGTGTATGGGTGAGTCTACTCCTCAAGACGATTGACGATTCGAGTGATTCCGTCCTTGATAAGGTTTTCGCCAAAGTTTATCAGCGCGTCTTTGCGTGAGACCACTCAGTCCCACGTCATCCCCACTTTGTGCGCCGTCTGCTCGAGAAAACCCTTCACCACCGCCACCTGGCCGTAGTCGGTCAGATGCTCGATCACCAGACACGTCCAGGGCGCGAGGCGCGCCAGTCCCCCCAGGAACGCCGGATAGTCGAGCACCCCGTTGCCCGCGTACGTCTCATCCAGATGCACGATCAGGGGCACTTCGCGGGCGACGACATCTTTCGCATGCGCGTTGACGATCTGGTCTCCGAGCAGGCGGAACGCTTCCCGGATCATCTCCCCTGAACGGTACAGCCGC
>JACQVL010000326.1 GCA_016209865.1 Candidatus Latescibacterota bacterium
AACAACTCCATGTCCTGGAAGAGCGGGGTCTGGCACCAGCTCTGGTACCCGCCGGTCCCGATGGGCGCCCCCTCGGACGCACACGCCTCGGCGAAGAGGCTGACCGGCACCTTCTTCTGATCGTACTCATAGAACGCGGGCGTCCCGTACCAGCCGCGTGAGGATTTTCGATGCAGCACCGGCCAGGAGATGAACGGAACGGTCTGCTTCAGTCGTGTCTGGAGGCGGTCGAAATTCGCCTGCCGCGCCGCGTTCAATGCCTCCAGCCGGCCGAGCTGGACGGCCGCGATCGCCGCCGCCAAGGTGGGAATCCGGTACTTCCAGTAGCCGCCCGTGGCCCGGAATGGTATCAGTTCAGGGAGGGTCAATTCCTCACCCAGCCGGGCGCCATGGTGGCCGGGGATCATCGCCCGCTGGTAGGACCGTTCGTCGTTCGTCACGATCAGCCCGCCTTCCCCGGCGATGATCGCCTTGCTCGCTTGCAGACTGAAGCAGCCCACGTCCCCGATCGTCCCCACGAACCGGCCCTTGTATTTCGCCCCCTGCGCGTGCGAACAATCCTCCACCACCGCCAGGTTCAGGTCTCGGGCGGCCTTAAGCAGCGGGTCGATGTCCGCCGGAATTCCCCAGACGTGCGTGACGACCACCGCCCTGGTGTGGGGGCCTGCTTTTCGTTTGATCTCAGCCGGGTCGATGTGCAGGCCGCCGGGCTTGAGGTCACAGAAGACGGGCGTCCCGCCCGCGTGGAGGATGGCCGTGATGGCGGAGATCCAGGTATAGTTCGCGGTGAGCACTTCAGTGCCGGGCTTGACGCCGACGGCGAACAACGCCCCGTGGATGGCGGCCGTCCCCGACCCGAAGCTGAGCGCGTAGCGGGTGCCAAAATACCGGGCGAAATCGTCCTCCATCCTGCTGACGAACTCTCCGCGTGCGACATCGGAGAGTTGCCCGGACAGCAGGACGCGGATGGCCGCGCTGACCTCCTCGGCCCCGATGATCGGGTAGGCGGGCCATGAGAGTGTGACTGTCTTCGGCCCGCCGAAGAGGGCCAGGGGTTCTTTCATGCCGTGCTCCTTTTATAGTACTCCTGCACCGGCTCCAGCGGCTCATACCCTAAGATTCGTTTGGCTTTGTCGATCAGGTATTTCCCGTGGCCCAAATAACTCAGCATCGTGAAGACCTGGCAGTTCTCCGGCACGGACTCGACCTCCAACGCCAGGCGGCAGGCGTGGTGGAGGTCTTCCCACACGATCACCATCGGGGGAAAATCCTGTTTGGATACCGGCGCGGTGGGCTTGGGGCCGAGGCCGTTGAACAGGAAAAAGATCGTCTGGATGCCGTAGGCGCGGGCGTAGGCTTTGCAGAGTTCGATGCTAAGATACTTGGTGAGGACATTATACCCGGTGCTGACCGCCGGCGGCACGTCGTCGACGTCGAAGTCGTTGTCGTACCAGCCCCGGACGAGCTGCGGCCCGGTGATGATGACTTTCTTGATGCCGTGCGCGGCCGCCGCCCTCATGACGTGGAACGCGCCCTTCGTGGTGATCTCAAAATCGAACACCGGGTGGTTCTTGTAGGCGGCAAGGTCGATGATCGCGTCCACCCCGCGGGAGGCCTCCAGCACCTGGCCGTAGTCGCTGATATCGACCGGAATAACGGGCTTCCCGAACGGGTGCGGCCTGACATCCGCCAGAACGAGCTGATAGTAGGGTTCTAAGCCGGGAGTGGTGTAGGACGCCACCTGACCCGACGCTCCGAGCACTAAGACTTTTTTCATGGAAGAGACTCCTGAGAAGAGAGTGACGAGTAAAACAGGAAGCAACATGAGAGTTGGTCGCTAAGAAGAGAGTTTTCTTGCCGCACCCTTCCTCGTCGCTGTCCACTTCTCACTGGTGTTCTTGCTCGTCACTTGTCACTCGTCACTGGTTTTCACCGACCACTGATTACCGATCCTGCAGATGTGTAATCGGCCCGGTGTTCCCAAACCCCAGCTCGATCGCTCTGGCCATCATCTTGTGACGCCGAGGGCTGGCGGTGGCGATCAGACCCTCGCTGTAGAATCGACCCCAATGCCGGGTTTCTCCCTCAAGAAAACGGACGAGCCAGTCGAAGTGGGTCTGATTCTGTTCTGGTGTCGTGTTCTGCGCGCAGTTGATGTGGAGGGCCCGCCGGCCGGGCTTGTTGCCCAGCGCCGCATGGAAGAGTTTGTGATTCATGAACAGGACATCACCCGGAGCGTTCACGATCGAGTACCGGCCCGGCACATCCTCGGGGCGGGTGCCCAGTTGTCCGATGGTCTTGATCAGGGTCTCGCGAAATTCCGTGAAGTGGCTGCCCGGGATGACGCTGAGGCAGCCGTCGTCAGGGCCTAGCGGGTCGAGGTAGATCGCTGCCCGCATCGTGAAGAACCCTTCGGGCGCGACCGCATCATGGTGCCATCCCGTTCCGCCGCCATGGATGATCCCCTCAGAGAGGGTCAGGATGAAGTCCTCGCCCATCAGGTCCGCGAAGACCCCGGCGATCTTCTCGTGGTCGAGCAGCGGGTAGAATGCGTCCGGGTCGTAGTCGAAGAATGGGACGACCTGCTGGCGTTTGGCCGAGTACCCCTGCTCGTTCTGCTGGAGTTCGGGTTCCGCCGCCCCGCCGCGCGCCTTCCGCATCGCCACGTCGAACGCGGCGCCGATGTATGTCGTTTCCTCGGCGGACAGGAGTTGCTTGCAGAGGAGGAACCCTAACGTCTGAAAGTGGGTGATCTGTTCTTGCGTCAGCATGATAGCCCTCTCCTTTCTCCATACCCCATGTCGCATGACTCCCCTACCTTTACCGACCACCGATAACCGACCACCATTTCACGGCTCCACCGACCGTTTCAGGAGTTGCTGCAACCGTTCGGGAAATTGTTCATACAGCTCGCGGCGCAGCAGCGGCCAGGCGTCTGGCGGGCGATGGACAAACCAGGGGACGTAACCCAGGTTCGCCCCCATCCGGTGTTGAGACGTCGTCGTGTTCGCCCCGTTCGCGTGCCACGTCCCGCCCTGCCAGATGAGCACCGACCCCTTTGTCCCGACAGCCGGCCGCTCGTGTGAGTACTGCAGGTTCGGCGCCGGCGGCCGACCGGACAGGTGACTGCCCGGCACGACGTGCGTCGCCCCGTTCTCCGGCGTGAAGTCGGTCAGCATCCAGAGGGTCTGGATGAGGAACGGCCATCGCGGCCAGGGCTGCGGAACGAGGCCTAACGGCCAGTCGGAATGCAGGCCGCCGGCGGGCGCGCCCGGCTGACACCACATCAGGCACACGTTGTTGGGCAGGTAGAACTCTTTGCCCAGAAAGTGCTCAGCGATCTCCAGGACGGCGGGGTGCATGCAGAGGGGCGCCAGGCCGGGGATGTGGTTGAGCGCCCCTTCTAATTTGACGTACCCGCTCCTGTACGGCATCAGCGGCCGGGCGAGGGCGTCGAGCCGTTCCGCCTCGTCGGGGTTGAGGAGACCCTCCAGGATACAGTAGCCTTCGTCTGCCAGACGGGTCTTGGCTTCGGCGAGGTCGATCATTGTCCCCTTTGTGTTGTCATTCCCGCGAAAGCGGGAATCCATTTTGTATCTTGCGTTCTGTCTTAGTTTTCTCGTGTCTTCAGCACGGCTCATCTCCGACCGCGCGGACCCATTCGCGCGTCCACTCGACCGTCTCCAGTCCCATGTCACAGATACAGCTCGCCAGGAAGATCATCCCCTCGATGCGGCCTTCCCGCAGCCATCGCAGGCCAAGCTGGCACTGGTGCTCCATCAACGCGACCGGCATCGGCTTGCGGTTGCCGTAATCCCACATGTAACAGCCGAGCACTTTGCGGGACGTGGGGGCCAGACGCTCGAACTGCGCAAAGTTCTGCTCTAACTGTTCGAGCCGTTCAGCCCACCAGGTCCAGAAGGTGACGACGTCGCACAACTGGAGATGGGCGCTCACCGGCAGGTCGAGTTGCTGCTGGTAGAGCACGACCCACAGGTCGAGTGTCCGTCCTGATACGGTGAGCTGATCCCGGATGGCCTGGAGGGATTCCGGAGTATGGACGGCGACGTGGGTAGGGTCATGCTTAAAGAAATCATCCATCATCACGCCCGTGATGTTCGGGAAACGTGCGGCTAAGGCGCGGGCGCGTCCGACTTCCTCGCTGTCCGTCCGGCCGCCCGCCCCGACGATCGACCAGACGACGCGGCGCAGCGGGCTGAGGGCGAGGGCGTACTGATCGTACGGGGGAGCGGGCAGGTCGTTGTAGCGGACGATGATGAGGTTGGGGGTGCCCAGGTAGAACGCGCCTTCGGCGGGCGTCATCCGTGAGGTGCCGGAAATCCCATAGCCCTTATCATGGCTGCCGGCCTCGTGTCCCCAGAGCCAGAAATGATCACGGACGGTGGGCATAGGGTGGAATCCTTTCATGAGAGAAGATGGTGTCAGTGGTGAAAGGTGGCGGAAGAGGAACGGCTGTGCTTTGGTTTGCCACTTTCTTTAGAAGAAAGTGGCGCAAAGAAGCGCCCGTGTCCAGGCTCGCGGTGACGGCTTCGCATGGCTCTGCTATCGGGCAACTCCCCGCTCCCTACCCCTTCGCTGATTCGTCTGCGACGAATCAATGCCCACCCCCTCGTGCCTCCTCGTTGCCGCCAATCGCATGGACACGGGCATTCACGGAACAACTCATAGAGTGTCTGGTGTCATTCCCGCGAACGCGGTGGGGGTTAGGACACTGAAGATACAGAGGCAAACCTTGTGTCGATCCGCATCATTCTGTATCTTACACGTACGCAAAGTGCGTCGTCCCTCTTCTCCTGTCAAGTAGAAATGAAAGGAGCGTGCTCGATGGCCAAAATTAAGGAGATTCGCTGCATCCGCACCCGCGCGAACGGAAGCTGGGTGATCGTCAAGGTCTTCACCGACCAGCCGGGGCTGTACGGGATCGGCTCGGCCAACGATTACTGTCACACGGAGACGGTCGTCACGGCTCTTGAGACGATGATCGGCCCGAAATTGATCGGGCGTGAGGCGGGGCATATCGAGGACAACTGGCAGTCGGTGTACACGAGCGGGTACTGGCGGAACGGGTCGATCTTGAACACCGCCCTGGGCGCGATCGATATGGCGTTGTGGGACATTAAAGGAAAAGAAGCGGGTCTGCCCGTCTACCAGCTCCTCGGCGGCCCGTGTCGGACGGCCGTCCCGTGCTACGCCCACGCGAGCGGGAACGACCGGGAGGGACTGTTGGAGGATATTCAGCGGTACATCGAGGAGGGATACCCGGTCATCCGGTGCCAGGTTGGGCCGTACGGGGGCGGCGGGTTCATCGATGCGGATAAGGCGCTCCGGCCGAAGAACGCCTGGCCGCAGGCGGCGGTGTTCGATGATGAATGGTATATCGAGAATACCCTGAAGATGTTCGAGTATCTGCGCGCTCACCTGGGGTTCGGTCCGAAGTTGACCCATGATGTCCATGAGCATCTCCGCCCGCAGTGCGCGGTCACGTTATCGAAGCTCCTCGAACCCTACCGGCTCTATTTCCTCGAGGATGTCCTCCCGCCCGAGCAGGTCGCCTGGTTCCGCCTGATCCGGCAGCAGTGCACCACCCCGCAGGCGATGGGGGAGTTGTTCATCAGCCCGCACGAATGGATGCCGCTGATCACGGAACGGCTGATCGATTTCATCCGGGTGCGAGTCTCGAAAGTTGGCGGCATCTCTCCGTGCCGGAAGATCGCCGCCCTCTGTGAGATGTTCGGCGTCCATACCGCGTGGCAGGAGGGCGGGGACAACGATCCCGTCAATCAGATGGCGGCGGTGCATCTCGACCTGGCGTGCTGGAACTTCGGCATCCAGGAGGAGAACCATTTCCGACCGGAAGAGCTGGAGGTGTTCCCCGGCCACGCGGTGTTAGAGGGGGGATACCTGTACGCGAACGACCAGCCTGGCCTCGGCCTCGACATCGATGAAGAGAAAGCGGTCAGACTGCTCAACGCCGATCAGCAGGCGAAACGCCATCGTTATGTTGCGGAGGATCGGCAAGCGGACGGGACGGTGGTGAGGCCGTAAAGGCAGTGACGAGTGACAAGTGACGAGTAGGGGCGCGAGGCATCGCGCCCGCCAGGACGGGTGGCGAGTAGGGGCGGCCCTGTGTGGCCACCCTCATACTGGATAGAATTGTCATTCCCGTGAAGGCGGGAATCCAGACGTCATTGATTTGATCCGCAGTATCCGGTAGACTGTCTCCATGTCCGCCATGAACGGCGAGACGGGCGGGGCCGGTTCCGGCAAGGCCAGATGCGGAGAGAAGGGCGTCTGGCTGAGGGAGAGGTTGTAGGCTTTGACCATCAGCGCCTCGAGGTTGACCGTATCCTGAATGTTGTACGCCAGGAGCGTCTCCAGGGCCCGTTCGTCGCGGCGGGCCCGGTACTCCTGCCAGAACAGAACGGCGCAGTACCCATCGACGTCCTCCAGTTCAGCCCGGTCTAATCCCAGCTTTCTTTCGCACCCCTTGAGGCCGCCGGTGTAACCTAATCGCTTCAGGACATACCGCAGGTCGATGTGGACGTGGGGAACCTTGAAGCGGAGAGTGCGCTCGATGAAGGGGACGTCGAAGCATTTCCCGTTGTAGGTGACGATGACCTGATATCGGGAAATGGCCTCCTCAAAATCGCGCAAATTCTCCCCCTGGACGTAGTAAAAGATCGACCGGCCGTCGTACAGGGCGATGGTCGTGATATAATCCTCCCAGCTTCCCATGCCGGTCGTCTCGATGTCCACGTAGGCGATGTGATCGCGGAAGTCGGCGAAGAGACGCCAGAGCTGGTCAGACGGCAGCCACTCAGCGAAAAAACAGGGGTTCGCGTCGGCGAGGTGCTGGAGGGATTGCTCGATGAGAGGACGAAGCGTCTGTGCGCGCCTGGCGGACAGGCGCTCTGCTCCGTACTCCAGGAATGCATCCCAGGAATCGATGCCGGACTGCCACAGATGACGCTCGGTGCGGAGATGGATGCCGGGCAGATGACAAAAAGTGCGGGTGAGCATGTCAACGATCCAGGGTGAACAGCACCGCCTGCTCGCCGCGCTCCTTGATGAGCTTCTGGATATGGTCGATCAGTTTGAGTCGCCGTTTGAGCAGCGCATCGATCTCGCCCGCGCGCAGGTAGGGGTCAAGTTGCTTCCTCACCGCCGCCTCGTCCAGCGTCTGGAGCTTCGCCCAGAGGTGCCGGTCGCACTGGGTGATGTATTTCGGGTCGAGCAACTCTGAGTACAGCCGGAACGCGCGCGTGTGGTCGATCATCCAGAGCTTCCATTGCTGATCGATCAGGCAGTTGCCCCTATTCCGGTCTTCGTTGTAGATCAGGTTATCGAAGACCGTGATCACCTGCATCTGTCGTTCCCAGTTCTGCCTGTCCAGCGGGGCGATTCTCCGCTTCTGCCGGTCGCCCTCGGTGATCGTCTGTTCGAGCCAGATCTGCAGGCTACCGTCCTTTCCCTCCACCCGGCGTTCCACGACGGGCGGGACGGTGTCCAGCCCCAGCATCCGGCTCAGGGTGTATGCCGCGCACTCGAAGATGGCATCGTCGCGAAAATTCAGTTGCATCTTGCCGCCGAGTTCGATCTTGTCTTTTTGGACACTGACATCCCGGAAGATCGCGTGCATCCGAATCCCGTCTTTTTCCAGCAACACTTTCTTCGGCCGTGTCACACCCGTCGAGATATCTTTCATGGAGATCATGTGGGCAGTCCTCAGGAAATCCATGACCTCTGCGTCCGTGCGGAACGGCAGGGGCTGCCCGTCTGGGGCCCACCAGACGTGGGGGGTGACGGGTTTCTGCGTCGTCAGATTGTCAGTCCCCGCAATCGCCGCCTGGGCGGGGTGATCGTCCGTGAAGGAGGGGACGGCTGCGGCCGGCCAGGGACTCAGGCAGACCAGGGTCAACGCCGTCAGGAGCACGACAGCAGATATCCTGAACGGGCTGAGTGTCACTCGTGTCGTTCCCATCATGCACCCCCTTGGTTATTATTTTGGATTTTAGATTTTAGATTTTGGATTGGGACTTCGTACGAC
>JACQVL010000333.1 GCA_016209865.1 Candidatus Latescibacterota bacterium
GGGGGATGAGGTGAGGTGTGAGGGCAGGAGGCGTAGTCCAAAATATTATCTGAAAAACTATATCGATCCGAAAATCCGAAATCCAAAATGGACAGGAGGAGGCGCGATGTCACTCAAGGACAAGGTTGTCGTCATCACCGGCGCGGCCACCGGGATCGGCCGGGCGACCGCAGTCTGCTGTGCGCGGGCCGGGGCGAAGGTGGTGATCGCGGACATCAATGAGGGCGGGATGCAGGAAACCGTCGCGCTCGTCACCCAGGCGGACGGCGAGGTCATGTCTGTCCTGGCCGATGTCGCGCGTGAGGCGGACGTCCGCCGGTTGATGGCGACGGCGGAGGAGACGTTCGACCGGATCGACGTCCTGATCAACGCCGCCGGGGTGCTGCAAGGCCCGTACGTGCCGGTCGAGGAGTTCGAGGAGGCGACGTGGGACCGGGTGATCGATATCAACCTGAAAGGGTCGTTCTTCGCCGCCAAGCACGCCGCGGCGGTGATGCGGAGGCAGGGCAAGGGCGTGATCCTCTTGATCGCCTCGGGGGCGGGGGTGGCCGGAGGCAGCTCCTCCGTCGCGTACGGGTCGAGCAAGGGCGGGGTGCACGGCCTCTCGCTCGTCCTGGCGGGACAGCTTGCGACGCACGGCATCCGGGTGCATGCCGTCTGTCCGGGCGGGATCGAGACGCCGATGAAGTTGAGCGTGATCGCCCGGGAAGCGGAGCTCAGCGGGAAATCTGTGGATGACGCGCTCAAGACGGCGCATGAGCACTTGGGAAGCCCAGAGGGTGTGGGCACGGTGCTGGCGTTTCTCGCGTCTGACGACGCGGACTATGTGAGAGGCACAGTGTTTACGCGGTGATCCGAAATCCAGACAGGGGGGCACACATGAGTGATTTTGCGATCCAGGACGGGCAGACGATCTTATTCATCGGGGACAGCATCACCGATTGCGGCCGGCGCGGGACGGAAGCCCCGCTGGGTAACGGCTACGTCCGGTTGTTCTCGGAGCTGGCGACCGTCCGCTATCCCGACCGGACGATCCGGTACATCAATAAAGGGATCGGCGGGAATCGCGTGACCGACCTGAAGGAGCTGTGGCAGGATGACGTCATCGTCCTCAAGCCCGACTGGCTGTCGGTCAAGATCGGCATCAACGATCTGCACAGCCATCTCCGGGGAGGGGATGGCGCGGTCGACCCGGCACTCTTCGAGCGCACGTATGATTTCATCCTGAGCGAGACGAAACGGCTCATCGGCTGCCCGGTCGTCCTGATCGACCCGTTCTACATCAGCCGCGACCGGACGGGCCAGACGCACAGGAGCGCGGTGCTCGACCTACTGCCACGGTACATCGAGGTCGTCCACCGGATGAGCGAGCGGTACGGCGCCCGCCTGGTGAAGACCCACGACCGCTTCCAGCGCCACCTCCAGTACCGGGATGCGGACACCTTCTGCCCGGAGCCCGTCCATCCCCACCATACCGGCCATCTGGTGATCGCGGAGGCGGTGTTCGAGGCGTTGACGGGATAAGACCCGGGGTTCGGGAGGGAGAAAGGGCGCACAATTCGAGTGGTTTTTGGCGACGAAAACTGGTGAAGAACACGCAGGGACATGGGGTTTCGCGCCATCTCTCCGATGAGTTTTCCCTTGACAACCCCGTGAAAACGGGTTATTGTGAGTTACAACACCATGGAAGACACGACTATTCAGCACATCCAGTGTCTTATCGGTCGAGATGTACTGGCGCATGCGGTTCTCGTCCACATTGGGTATAGCAACCTCTTCAGCCTCAGTTTCTAACGAGTATGGCACGACGACCGACGAAACCGCCGACCAGTCGAGGGCTGCTCCTGCTCTCGTACTTGCTGACGTTCATCTTCGGGGCTGCGGCCGGCCTGGCCGGCTCACGGCTCATCGGCAACAATCGTCCTCCCTCGACCCCGTCTCCCAGCCCTGGAACGCCTGATCAGAGCGCCGTCATCAAGCAACTGGAGACCCACCTCTCCCATGCTCCCGACGATGCCGAGGCGCGGGTTCAACTCGGCAACGCCTATTTCGACGCCGGGAATTTTGAGTCGGCCATCATCCACTACTCCAGAGCCCTCGAACTGCGGCCCCGGAACCCGGATGTCATCGTCGATCTGGGCATCGCCTACCGGGAGATCGGGAAGAGTGAAGCGGGGGTGGCCCGGTTTCGTGAGGCGCTCGCCATCAACCCGCGCCATGTGAACGCCCGGTACAACTTAGGGCTGGTGCTCAAGACGGACCTGCACGACTTTCGTGGGGCGATCGCCGCGTGGGATACCCTGCTGACGATCATCCCCACCCATGAGAAGGCCGCCTGGATTCGTGAACAACTCGCTCAGATGAAGCGCCAGCCCGGCTCGTGATGACAACCGCACGTTCCCCCGTGCGTGCGTGTGCTCAGTCAGAGGAGGTGTGGATGATCGAGGGAGTCAAGACGAAAAAACTCCGGCTCATCCCCGACGAACGTGGCCGGTTGATGGAGATCCTCCGCAACGACGAGGAGATCTTCACCAAATTCGGCCAGGTGTACATGACGACGACGTACCCGCAGGTCATCAAAGCCTGGCATTATCATCACCTGCAGGATGATAATTTCGCCGTCGTGCAAGGCATGATCAAGCTCGTCCTGTACGACCCCCGCCCGGACTCGCCCACCCGGGGAGAGGTGAACGAGTTCTTCGTGGGCGAACATAACCCGACCCTCGTCCACGTCCCCCGTCTGATTTACCACGGCTGGAAATGCATCAGCGAGAGGGAGTCGATCGTCATCAACCTGGTGACTGAACCGTACGATTACCAGCACCCGGACGAATACCGTCTGCCCTACGATTCGCCGGAGATCCCGTATGACTGGGCGATTAAGATGGGATAACCTGTATGCAGATTCTTCTTGTGACTGGCGGAGCGGGGTTCATCGGGAGTAATTTCGTCCGGTATCTTCTCCGCACGTACCCGACGTACCGGGTGGTCGTCCTCGATGCCCTCACCTACGCGGGGAACCTGGCCAACCTGGCCGACCTGGAAGGCCAGAACCGGTTTGAATTCGTCCACGGGAACATCTGCGACCGGACGGTGGTGGAGCCGCTCGTCCGGCGGGTGGACGGGATCGTCAACTTCGCGGCGGAGACGCATGTCGACCGGTCGATCCTGGATGCGGGCGCGTTCATCGAGACGGATGTGAAGGGGACGTACATCTTGCTGGAAACCGCCCGGCAGTGCGGGGTTGAGCGGTATGTCCAGATCTCGACGGATGAAGTGTACGGGAGCGTCCCGGTGGGCGTCTCGACGGAGACGGACCCGCTCGTGCCGCGCAGCCCGTATGCGGCGAGTAAAGCGGGAGCGGAGTTGCTCGTCCGGGCGTATGTCGTGACCTACGGCCTGCCGGCGGTGATCACGCGGGGGAGCAACACGATTGGGCCATACCAGTACCCGGAGAAGGCGGTGCCGCTGTTTATCACGAACGCGCTGGAGGACAAACCCCTGCCCCTGTACGGAGACGGGAAAGCGGTACGGGATTACCTGTATGTCGAGGACCACTGCGCGGGGATCGACGTGGTGCTCCATCATGGGATGCCCGGCGATGCGTACAACATCGGGGCGGGGAATGAGATCAACGGGATCGACCTGGCGACGCGGATTCTCGACCTGGTGGGCAAACCGCAGAGCCTGAAACAATTCGTGATCGACCGGCCCGGCCACGACCGCCGGTATGCGCTCGACTGTACCCGGCTGCAGGCCCTGGGATGGCGGCCGCGCCACTCCTTCGAGGATGCGCTGGCGAAGACGGTCGCGTGGTACCGGTCGCACGAGTCGTGGTGGCGGACGATTAAAGAACAGCAGGCTGCATACCGTGACTACTATCGACAACAATACGAGTTGCGCTCGCAATCGACTGGGGAATGAACCCAGGCCCAAGCCTATACGGAGGCTGATCCGCTATGATGCTGACCGTCGTAGAGGGCCTCGTCCTGGCTGGGGGGGCATGCGTGATGGGGTATTGCCTGATGCTCTGTCTGGCAAGCCTGGTGGCCTGGTCACGGTCACGGGAAGCCCCGTTGATCTGGCCACGCCATGTGTTCGCCGTGCTCATCCCGGCTCACAACACGGAATCGACGATCGGACAGACGATCGAACGATTCCTGCAACGAATTCAATATCCTCGCGATCTGTTCGACCTCATCGTCATCCCGGTGCGGTGTCTCGACCGGACGGCGGCCATCGCGCGCCAGAAAGGGGCGATCGTCTATGAGCGGGGGCATGGCGCATGGACCGACCGCGATGACGCCATCCAGTCAACGATCGAACGCCTGCTGGCCAAGCGACGGCACGATGCGTTCATCATCTTAGAGACGACGGTCGAGGTGTCGCCGAATTTCTTGGGGGTGATGAGCGACAAGTTGTCGAAAGGCGCGAAAGTCATCCAGGCGGGATACCGGGTGACGGGTCCGTTTCCCTCCTGGGCCGCGTCGGTCGCCGCCGGGGTTCGCGCGGTGTCCATCTACCTGTGCCCGCTGTTGAGTCACCGACCGGGGCTCTCCCTCGGACTCCAGCGGGTTGGGGTGTGCCTCGCCCGGTCTGTCGTCGAAAAATACGGGGTGCGGACGCCGAGTGTGACCGACGGGCTGGCGTACGCTGCCCGATTGCTGCTCGACCATGTCCTGGTGACGTTCGCGCCGAAGGCTGTCGTCTCTGAGACAGCTCCTCCCGACCCTGCTCCGGCTGACCGCCCCGTGAGTCAGCGGGTGATCGCCCGGTGCCACCTCATCCGGGACTACACCCTGCCGCTCCTCTGGTCTGGCGTCCGGGGGCGAAGCGCGGCGCAGATGAGCGGGGCGATCAACACCCTCATCCCCCCGTTCCCGTGGCTGTTCAGCGGAACCCTCGTCCTGTTGATCCTCTCCACGCTTGCCCACCGGCTGACCCCCCACCCCTACTCCGCCAGACTCGTCATCGGGTGGGAGTGCATGATCGCCGGACAGATGGTGATGGCGGTCAGCGGGTTCGTACGGGGGCGCGTCCCGGCCCTCGTCTATCTCACGTTGCCGTCCATCCCGCTGTACCTGCTGTGGCAGGCGTACCGATCGTGGACCGGAGGATGGAACCACGCACCGGATGAGGTGGTCTCTCAGGGCCGCGTCTTCTCAGCGGCCAGGGGGGCCCTGCCTGGACGGCGAGTGATGAACCGACACAACGTCCGGTAGCCGATGCGCCGGAAGGGATGATCGCTCATGCCATACAAAGAACCGGCCCCGATCAACCTCGACTCGGAAAGCCCGTTCGAATCGATGATGGAGCGCTTCGAGCACGCCGCACGTCTCCTCAACCTCGACAGAGGGCTGTTTGAGTTCCTGAAAGTGCCGGAACGCCAGATCATCGTGGCCATCCCCATCCAGATGGACGACGGGTCGGTCCAGGTGTTCGAGGGCTACCGGGTGATTCATAGCATCGCCCGCGGCCCCTCAAAAGGGGGCATCCGGTTTGCGCCGGATATTACCCTGGACGAGATGAAAGCCTTAGCTGCGTGGATGACCTGGAAATGCGCGGTGGTCAACCTCCCGTTCGGCGGCGCCAAGGGGGGCGTCGTCTGCGACCCGGCCGTGTTGACCCCCGTCCAACTGGAGAAGATTGCCCGGCGGTATACCGCCAACCTGCTCGACACGTTCGGCCCGGAGAAGGATATCCCCGCGCCCGACCTGAACACGAACGAGCAGATTATGGCCTGGGTGATGGATACGTACAGCATGCACGCCAGGCACACGGTGACGAGTGTGGTCACCGGGAAGCCCAAGATCTTAGGGGGGTCGCTCGGCCGGCGGGAAGCCACCGGCCGTGGCTGCATGATCGTCACGAAGGAAGCGCTCGACCGGCTGAGGATTCCGGTCAACGGCGCGACGGTCGCCGTCCAGGGGTTCGGGAACGTCGGGTCGATGTCCGCCTTCTTCTTGCATGGACTCGGCTGCAAGATCATCGCCATCAGCGATGTGTCGGGCGGGTATTACAACCCGGACGGGATCGATATTCCGCGAGCGATCGACCACGCCCGGCAGCAGCGGAGCCTTCGCGGGTTTGCGGGAGGAGAGTCTATCACCAACGAGGAACTGCTGGAGTTGCCGTGCGACGTCCTCCTTCCGGCGGCGCGCGAGGATCAGATCACGGCGGAGAACGCCGGCCGGATCAAGGCGAAGATCATCTGCGAGGGGGCGAACGGGCCGACGACCGCCCATGCCGATCCCATCCTGGAGAGCCGCGGCATCCTCGTCATCCCGGATATCCTCGCCAACGCCGGGGGGGTGACCGTCTCCTACTTCGAGTGGGTGCAGGACCGGATGGGCTATTTCTGGCCGCTGGAGCAGGTGAACGACGGACTGGAGCGGATCATCCGGGAAGGGTTCCACGATGTCTTCGACACGGCCGAGCAGTACCACGTCTCCCTCCGGATCGGCGCGTACATCCTCGCCATCGACCGGGTCGCCCAGGCGGTGAAGGTGCGGGGGATTTATGCGTAAAGCAGGGGTCAGGAGTCAGGGGTCAGTGCCCGGTGGTTGGTCATCGAGAAGAGCAAATGGGGACGATCAGGTGAAACCTGGAAAGACAAGCTGGACTCTCTGCAGGTCTGGAATTGTTCTTGGCCTTACTGACCCCTGACCCCTGACTCCTGATCTTCACCCGGAGGCCTCGCCCATCCCACTCTACCAAGCGGTCTTGCTCGGCCTGGTGCAGGGGTTGACCGAATTCTTGCCCGTCAGCAGCTCCGGCCATCTCGTCGTGATGCAGCACCTCTTCGGCCTCGATGAGCCGCAACTGCTGTTCGACGTGATGCTGCACGTCGGCACGCTTTGCGCGGTCGTCGTCGTGTTTCGGAAGGACCTGTGGGGGATTCTCAACGGCCTGTGGGCGATCGTGACCGGACATCGGCGTCATGCTCGTCCCGCCGGACATGATGAATCGGTCCGGTTGCTCTGGTTTGTCATCATCGCGTCCATCCCGACGGGTATCATCGGGCTGTCGCTCAAGGATGTGGTGGAGACGCTGTTCGGGTCGGTCCGGTTTGTCGGGGTGGCGTTCCTGATCACCGGCGTGATCCTCTGGGCTTCACGATTCGCGCGACGCCCGTCGAAGCACATCAGCACGATGACGGCAGGAGATGCCTTAGTAATCGGGTTCGTGCAGGGGATTGCCGTCACGCCCGGGATTTCCCGGTCGGGGACGACGATCTCAGGCGGACTCCTGCTCGGCATCGACCGGGAACTCACTGCGCGGTTTTCGTTCCTGCTGGCCATTCCGGCGATTCTCGGCGCGGCGGTCGTGGAACTCCGTGACGTGACAGCCGTCCCTCAAGACGTGTGGCCCGCCATCCTGGCCGGGACGGCCGTGGCGTCGGTCAGCGGGTATCTCTCGCTGAAGATGCTCCTCCGGGTCGTGATCGCGGGCAATTTTTCGACGTTCGCGTACTATTGCTGGGGGATGGGGGTGTTGACGCTGGTCGGGTCCTGGTACGGGTTGGGATGATCCTATGCACATCGTCATCATGGCAGGCGGGCGGGGGACGCGGTTCTGGCCTCGAAGCCGGTCCCGGACGCCGAAACAACTGCTGAACATCGTCGGCGACGGCACGATGCTCCGGCAGACGTTCGACCGGGTGCGGCCCTTAGCCGACCCGTCCCGGGTCTGGGTCGTGACGAACGAGGAGTACCGGGAGGCGGTCGCGCATCAACTGCCCGACCTCCCGCCCGACCACATCATCGCGGAGCCGCTCGTCCGCAGCACCGCTCCGTGCATCGGCCTGGCGGCCCTCCACGTGCATCGCCGCGCGGGAGACGAGGTCATGGCGGTCTTGTCCGCCGACCACTGGATTGGGGATGAGGCCGCGTTTCTCCGCTGTCTGATGACGGGCGCTGAGGTCGCCCGACACGAACGGACGATCGTCACGATCGGTATCCAGCCCACTTCCCCGGAGACCGGCTACGGGTACATTCAGGTCGGGACGTTGCTCGGCGAGATGGACGGCCAGCGGGTGCACCGGGTCGTCCGGTTCACCGAGAAACCCGACCGGGAGACGGCGGAGCAGTTCCTCAACGGGGGACAGCACCTGTGGAACAGCGGCATATTCGTCTGGACGGCGTCGACGATCCTGTGGCACATCGAACGCCTGGCCCCGGAGCTGCACCAGGGCCTGATGGAGATCGAGCGCGCCCTGGGGACTGCGGACGAACCCGGTCGAGTCCGCCGCGTGTATGAAACCCTCCCGACGGTCTCGATCGACTACGCGGTGATGGAGCGGGCCGATCAGGTGGCAGTCGTCCTCGGCGGGTTCGGCTGGAGTGACGTCGGGAGCTGGTCGGCCGTCCAGCCGTTCTGGGAACGCGACGAACACGGCAACGCCGTCCGGGGTCAGGTCATCGGCGTGGACGCCTCCGGGATGATCGTCGAGAGCGGCGGAAAACTCGTTGCGCTCATCGGGGTGGATGATTTAATTGTGATCGAGACAGATGATGTGCTGCTGGTCTGCCGGAAAGACCGGGACCAGGATATCAAGCGGATGATCAGCGAACTGGAACGACGCGGATTGACGGAGTATCTGTAGCGACGGAAGGAACCCAGGCCATGAGAAACAGAGTCGTCCTCGCCTACTCAGGGGGACTGGACACGTCCGTGTCCATCCGGTGGATTCAGGAAAAATACGACATGGACGTGATCACCCTGACGATCGACCTCGGTCAGGGGCGGGAGTTGGAGGAGATCAAGCACAAAGCGGTCACGATCGGGGCGATCAAAGCGATCGTCTACGATGCGAAAGAGATGTTCGTCAACCATTACGTCTTCCCGGCGCTCCAGGGCGGCGCGATCTATGAGGGGGAATACCCGCTGGCGACCGCACTCGGACGGCCGCTGATCGCCGGTCTCCTCGTCGATATCGCCCGCGACGAAGGGGCGGCCGCGGTCGCACACGGCTGCACCGGCAAGGGAAACGATCAGGTCCGGATCGACGTCGCCGTGAAGATTCTGGCGCCCCGTCTCCAGGTCATCGCGCCGGTGCGCGAGTGGCGGATGACGCGGGATGAGGAGATCAAGTACGCGATGGCGAACGACATCCCCATCCCGGTCACTCAGGCGAAGCCGTACAGCGTCGACCAGAACCTGTGGGGACGGAGTATCGAGGCGGGGGTGCTGGAAGACCCGGCCGTCGAGCCGCCCGAGGACGTGTACGAGTGGACGGTCGCCCCGGATCGCGCGCCAGCCGCCCCGCAGTACGTTGACATCCGGTTCGAGAGCGGGATTCCGGTCGCCCTCGATGGGGCCGAGATGGAGGGGGTCGAGCTGATCGAGCGGCTCAACCAGATCGCCGGGCAACACGGCGTCGGACGGATCGACCATGTCGAGAACCGGCTCGTCGGGATCAAGTCCCGTGAGATCTACGAAGCGCCCGCCGCGACCGTCTTGCACAAGGCCCACCAGGCGCTCGAAGACCTGACGCTGTCCAAGCAGCAGGCCCGGTTCAAGACGACCGTCTCGCGGGAGTATGCGGATTTGATCTATAATGGCTTATGGTTCACTTCACTCCATCAGGACCTCCGGGCGTTCATCGCCAGCAATCAGATGCATGTCACCGGGACGATCCGGATGAAGCTCTGGAAGGGGAATTGCTTCGTGGTCGGTCGGACGTCTCCCAAATCCCTGTACAGTTTCGCCCTGGCGACATACGATTCGGGCGATCAATTCGACCACAACGCGTCGGTCGGGTTCATCACAGTGCATGGCCTGGCCGCGCAGACCCAGGCCCAGGCCCAGCTCATCGGACCGGCGGCCGCGGCCAAAGAACTCCCGGTCGTGGTCCCGCCCAGGGTGGATCGGGACGCGTTAGAGGTCGAGTCGGCGGATGAAGGGGACGATGCGTAATTGCGGAATGCGGATTGGTTCACTCCGCACTCGACAATCCGCAATCAGCGAGGGGTGGGCGTATGAATTATGACATCGGCGGCATCCTCAACGAGTGGGACTACAAGGGTCGGAACGAGCTCGTCGTCCGGAAGATCACCGGGACGGACGGCAAGCCCAAGATCCAGTTGCGGATCGACCTGGGGGTGATGCAGATGGAGTGGATGGGCCGGCCGGATGGCAAGCGGCCGTATGGGAAGGAATCGTTGCTCGACCATTATCTGTCCCTGCTCCAGGCGCAACGGGAGAAGTACGGAACGGATGCGCAATTCTCCCTCACCCACGAGGACTGTGAAAAGCTCCAGATGGAGTCGTATCAGTACTACCACCGCCGGATCAGTTTCTTCGAGCTGGAAGCGTACGCGGAAGCGGAACAGGACGCCGACCACAACCTCCAGATCATGGACCTGGTCCAGGCATATGCGGCGGATGACCGGGATAAGCTCTCGTTCGAGCAGTTCCGCCCGTTCGTCATCATGCACCGGACCCGGGCGCGCGGGCTGCAGAGCGTGGATCGCAAGGACCTGGACGAGGCCCTCCGCCAGATCGAAGAAGGGATCAAGGAGATCGAAGAGTTCTTCCGTTCATACGACCGGACGGACCTGATCGAAGAGAGTCAGGAACTGACGGTCCTGCGGGAGTGGGCGGAACAGATCACGAAAGAACGGCCCCGGAGTCCGGAAGAACGCTTACAGCAGGCGCTGCAAGAGGCGATCGAGAACGAAGAATTCGAGCGCGCGGCGGAACTGCGGGACGCGTTGCGAAAATTCAGGTTATGATCGCCCGCCTCCGTGCCCTCAGCCCCCAGCTTCTCCTCTTCATCGTCGGCACCATCTTCATGGGCATCGCCTCCGGGTTGTTCGAGACGAGCTTCAACAATTTTCTGAGCGACACCTTCCACATGAGCGCGTCTGCGCGCGGCCGACTGGAATTCCCCCGCGAACTGCCGGGGTTCCTTGTCGCCGTCGTGGCGGGGGCGTTGTTTTTTTTCTCGGAAGTCCATGTGGCGGTCATCGCCCTGGTGCTGATCGCGGCCGGCCTGACCGGCCTCGGCCTGTTCGGCGACCAGTACGAGACGATGCTGGCGGGCATGATCATCTGGAGCACCGGGATGCACCTGGCCATGCCCGTCACCGGGTCGATCAGCCTCGGCCTGGCCAGAGCAGGCCAGGGGGCGACGATGCTCGGCAGGCTGAGCGGAATCAGAACAGCCGCCTCGATCATCGGCGCCGGTCTGGTCTGGCTCGGTCTGGGCGGGATGCAGTGGGGGTATTCCGCTATCTTCCTCACGGCCGCCGCATCCAGTCTCGTCGGGGCGATCGTCATCGCCGGGATGCGGCCGGTGAAAGGCCGCGAGGGGAAGCGGCCGAAGTTTCTCGTCCGGCGGCAGTATAGGCTGTTCTACCTGCTGAACGTCCTGTTCGGGGCACGGAAGCAGGTGTTCATCACCTTCGGACCCTGGGTGCTCGTCAAGGTTTTCGGGGCGCCGGTCTCCACGCTCGCCAAACTCTCGATCGTCGCCTCCGCCCTGGGCATGTTCTTCTCCCCCCAACTCGGCCGGCTGGTCGACCGGTTCGGGGAGCGAGTCGTATTGATGGGGGACGCCGTCCTGCTGATGGGAGTCTGCCTGGGATACGGGTTCGCCGAGCGACTGCCGTTCGGTTCCTCGGCAGTCTACGTCATCTACATCAGCTACATCCTCGATCAGGTCCTCTTCGCGGTCGGCATCGCCCGGACGTCCTACCTGGACAAGCTGGCGACGAACAAGGAGGATGTCACCGCCACCCTCTCCCTGGGCGTGACGATCGACCACGCCGTCTCGATGTCCATCCCGGCCCTCGGCGGGCTGGTCTGGGTGGTGTACGGCTACGAGTACGTCTTCATCGGAGCGGCGGGCGTCGCGTTCCTGAACCTGATCGCCGCCAGTTTCGTGCGGGTGTCCCGCCCGACGGCCATCCCGGTTGCCCGTGAGGCTCGTGCGGCGTCGGGATAACAAACAAAGGCGGGCGAAAAGGAAAAAGACGTATGGGAGTATGGGTGTATGGGGGAAACAGAGAATGGGCTCTTTCTCCCACACTCCCATACCCCCATACTTTTCTGCTCCCGTTTCGCCTTTTCGCCTTTTTCCCCTTTGTTTTATCCCGCCATCCAACCGCCGTCGACGACGACGAGTTGGCCGGTCATAAAATCCGACGCCCCGGACGCGAGGAAGACGGCGGTCCCGGCGATGTCGTCGGGAACTCCCCACCGTCCGATCGGGACGCGGCTTTCGATGTACGCGCCCCGCGGGCTGTCCAGGACCGCCTGCGTGAGCGGAGTCTTGATGTAGCCCGGACAGATGGCGTTGACGGTAATCCCATGCTTCGCCCATTCGATCGCTAACATCCGGGTGAGCGAGGCGATCCCCCCTTTGCTCGCCGTGTACGCGGCCAGGTTGGGCAGGCCGGTGATGCTCGTCAACGAGGCGATGTTGATGATCTTCCCCCGGCGCTGAGCGATCATCTGCCGGCCGACAAGCTGCGTCAGGAAGAACGTCCCCTTGAGGTTGGTGTTCAGGATGACGTCCCAGTCGTCTTCACGGAAGTCCTCCGCCGGGACGCGGACGTTTGTTCCGGCGTCGTTGACGAGGATATCGATCCGGCCCCACCGGTCGAGCGCCGCTGCGACGGCCCGGTCATGGTCGGCCCGCAGACTGACGTCCATCTGGACGGGCACGGCGGTCCGGCCGAGGGCGGTAATGCGAGACGCGACCGCTTCGAGTTTGGCCAGGTTCCGGCTGGCCAGGACGACGTCCGCTCCTGCTTCTGCGAACGCCACGGCGATCGCCTCGCCCAGCCCCTGGCTCGCCCCGGTGACGAGCGCGACCCTGTCGGTGAGCTTGAATGTGTCGAGGATCATGGCGGTCTCCACGTTAGTACAGACTGAGCGCGAACGAGGTGGCCAGAAAGCCGTCGTTGCGGCGGAGTCCGGTTGAGGAGGGATAGACCTTGTGTTTTGAGTCGAACAACCGTCCTTCAACCCGGAAGAGAAAGTTGTCGGAGACGGCATAATCCAGGTTGACGGATACACCGAATGTCTGAAAACTGTCGGGCGTTCCTGTGACGATGATGATCTGGTCATTATCCGCGTAATATTCCATCCGTCCCCCGATTCTGATCGTCGGAGACACCGTCACTCGGCCGATGAGTGCGCCCGTATACCACGAGGCGTACTGGCTCACCGATGGTTTCTTTTGAAACCCGATATCAAAGATGATGGCGGCATCGACGTTGCGTCTGAGGGACGTCTGTCCGTAAAAATTGTTAAAAATCCGGACCTGTGAAGCTTGACTGTCTGGCGCTTCGTTTCCCACGAACGTGCTCCAGTTCAGCAGGGCGGAGTCGTTCGGCTTGAACTGAAGCTGTGTGCCGAAGGCTTTATCGTTATTCGTCTCGTGGATATTCTGCCAGCCGTTCATGACGAGTACGCCGAGCGTCAGCTTCTCCGAGAGGGGCCCGCTGAGCTTGAGGCCCGCCTCGTAATACGGCGAATAATCGGCCATTAGCGAGCGGGAATAGGTCCAATTATCCTTGGAGATGGCTGATTCAAAGCCGATGTGGGCTGGGAATATGCCCATATCAACCCACCACGACTTGCCAGGCCGAAAGCCCGCGCTGGCTTCATGAATATTCTGTAGCAAGGGCGGCTCGACCGCATAGTTGGATTGCGCGTACGTGCCCGTGTGGAGGGCGAACCGGCCGCGAACGTTGTCGGCTGTATACTTGACATCGATGAGTGCCACGTTGATGTTGAACTCATTGTGCCGGAATGGCTGGGTCGTGAAACTCCGGTCTCGAGAGGGCGGCCTCGTAAAAGCAAAGGCGTAGTAAACATCGACGTATCCACCGACGGATAGCTTCGCGTTCGAGGACGGATCAGCGGCGTGAGCGAGGACCACATCTGCCATCAAGAACGCCGCGATGACGCATGCTTTCATACGACCTCCATCATGAGAAGTCCCGTGTAATGCCTCGATACGAGACAGCACCTGACAGCCATCCCCTGGGTGTGGGAGAAGGCGATCACGCAAATTAAACCTATTGACAGACGAGTCAAACTACTGTATATTTGTTGTGTAAAAAAGGAGAATGAAGCGCCGCCCGGGTTTCGTTCTTCTACTATAGTACATTACGAGTATCCCTTCAAGTACGAATTCTGTCGCGCGCCATGTTTTTTCAGTCGAACACCTCCGTCTGATGGGCACGGCGACTGTTCCTCCTCCGGTGAAACTGATTGCCGCCGTGATGGGTCGTGATCTCCACACGATCGAATCGGCCCGCGCGATGGTATCAGAACGGTTCGGCCGGATCGATTCCGTGAGTGAGGCGTACCCGTTTACCTTCTCAGATTATTACCGGGACGAGATGGGGGATGGGCTGGTGAAACAGTTCATCAGCTTCGAGGCCCTGATCGACCCGGCGCAACTCGCAGACGTGAAGTTGAAGTCCAATGAGATAGAGCAGGTGATGCCCAGACCGGACGGGCGGGCTGGACGCGCCATCAACATCGATCCCGGGTACCTGACGGGGGCGAAGCTCATCCTGGCGACGACGAAAGATTACAGCCATCGTATCTACGTCGGCCAGGGCATTTACGCCGAGGTGACGCTGCAGTTCCGTCACGGGACGTTCAGACCGTTCGAGTGGACATATCCGGATTACCGCACGCCGATGGCGCTCGCCTATTTCTCGCAGGTTCGGACACGCTATCTCCAACGACGATGACGGATCGCATCGACCGGTTGCTCGCCCAACATGCCGCCCGTTATGGTGTCCGCCATGACGTGGCCGTCTTCCGTGCGCCAGGGCGCGTCAACTTGATCGGTGAACACACGGACTACAACGACGGGTTCGTCCTCCCCGTCGCCATCGACCGAGACATCCTGATCGCCGCCGCCCCACGGAATGACGGGCGTGTCGCCCTGTATGCGATGCACGACGGGACGGCCGTGGAGTTCGCGCTGGATCGCATCGCCGTGGCTCCAGGAGACGGATGGGTTCGCTACGCCAAGGGAGTGGCGGCGGTGCTGCAGGACGAGGGGGCGCGTCTCCGGGGTCTGGAGGGCGTCATCGAGGGCACCGTCCCGATTGGGGCGGGACTGAGCTCATCGGCCGCCCTTGAGGTCGCGACCGCCCTGGCCTTCTGCGCGTTCGGGACGGCAGACTTCACGTGGACGCGGTTAGCCCAGGTGTGCCAGCGTGCAGAGAATGACTACGTCGGCGTGCGCTGCGGAATCATGGACCAGTTCATCGCGTGTCTGGCACGGCCACACACCGCCCTGTTCCTCGACTGCCGGTCGCTGGCGTACGAGCACATCCCGTTCGACGCGCCGGGCTATGCCGTCGTCATTGCCAACACCAACCGGCCGCGCGGGCTGGTCGATTCCGCCTACAACGAGCGCCGGCAGGAATGCGAAGCGGGCGTCCGACTGATCCAGCAGTACGTCCCGGTCGTGCGGGCGTTGCGGGACGTGTCGACCGAGTTGTTTGCGCGATACCGGACGAACCTCCCGGACAGGATCGGCCGGCGGTGTGAGCATGTGATCACCGAGAATGAACGCGTCCAGCAGAGCGTGAACGCGCTCAGGAGAGGGAACCTTGACCGGTTCGGCCGGCTGATGAACGCCTCCCACGACAGCCTCCGCGACCGGTACGAAGTCAGTTGCCGTGAGCTCGATGTGATGGTAGACATTGCGCGAAGCAGCCCGGGGGTTGTAGGTTCTCGGATGACTGGGGCGGGGTTTGGGGGGTGTACGATCAACCTGGTCGCGGCTGACCGGGTCGATCGCCTGGAACAGGCGATCCGGGAGCGGTATCCCGCGTGCACCGGGTTCAGACCGGATGTCTATGTCTGCCAGCCGGCGGGCGGGGCAGAACGAGTGAAAGGATAAGCACCATGCCGCAAGTCCAGGACGCAGCCTACCGGGTGCTCGTCGACCAACTCCGTGACCGGGACGTCGAGGTCGACCGTGTCGAAACCGCGCTGAAAGCCCAGCAGATCGAGACCCCATCCTGGGGGTACGGAAATACCGGGACGCGGTTCATGGTGTTCAAGGAGCAGGGCGCCGCGCGGGATAGCCACGAACGCCTGGCGGATGCCGCCCAGGTGCACCGGTTGACGGGCGTCTGTCCCTCCGTCGCCATCCATATCCCGTGGGATGAAGTCGACGACTACGACGCGCTCAAGGCCGCGGCTGCGGCGCTCGGCGTGCGCATCGGGGCGGTCAACCCGAATGTCTTCCAGGACTACGAGTACAAGTACGGCAGCCTGGGGAACGCCAACCCGGCGTACCGCCGCAAGGCGCTCGATCACATCCTGCACTGCGTCGACATCATGACGGCGGTGGATTCTCCCGTCCTGAGCCTCTGGTTCGCGGACGGGACGGACTATCCGGGGCAGGGGGATTTCCGCCGGCGGAAGGGATGGTTCGAGGAGGGGTTGGCTGAGGTGTACCGGGCGTTGCCGGAGCGGACGAGGATGTTGATCGAG
Source organism: Candidatus Latescibacterota bacterium (assembly GCA_016209865.1). Taxonomy (GTDB): domain Bacteria; phylum JAAXHH01; class JAAXHH01; order JAAXHH01; family JACQVL01; genus JACQVL01. The sequence goes on from JACQVL010000333.1 coordinate 16,486, forward strand.
TACAAATTCTTCGAGCCCGCGTTCTACCACACCGATATCGCCGACTGGGGGATGGCGTACGCGTTCGCCCGGCGGCTCGGCCCGAAAGCCCAGGTGCTCGTCGACCTCGGCCACCATCCGTCGGGCACGAACATCCCGCACATCGTCGCGTTCCTGATCGACGAAGGCAAACTGGGCGGGTTCCACTTCAACGACCGCAAGTACGCGGATGATGACCTGACCACCGGCTCGGTCAACCCGTATGAGATCTTCCTCATCTTCTGCGAACTGGTGGCCGCGGCGAACGACCCTTCCGTCGCACCCGACATCGCCTACATGGTCGATCAAAGTCACATCACCAAGCCCAAGATCGAGGCGATGCTCCAGACGGTGATGAACATCCAGACCGCGTACGCCAAGGCGCTGCTCGTCGACCGCGCCGCGCTCCAGGCCGCGCAAGAGGCCGAGGACACGATCCTCTGTGAACGCCTGCTCCAGGAGGCGTTCAACACGGATGTGACTCCTCTCCTGGCGAAGGTTCGCGCGGCGATGGGATGCGACCCGGACCCGATCATGGCGCACCGGGCGAGTGGGTACCAGGAGACGATCCGACGGGAACGGGCCGGAGAACTGCAAGGGGCGCGTAGTTGGGGGTAAAAAAGCAGTGACGAGTGACGAGTGGGGAGTGACGAGTTGAGGTATTATTATCACGCTCAATATTATCCATTCCCGCCTTTACTCGTCACTTGTCACTCATCACTCGTCACTAGTAGTATAGGAACTTTCCGTATGGGAAAAACGTATACTCCATCGGTATGGGCCCGGTTGGTCAAGGAACGGGACGGGCGCCAGTGCCAGTTTGAAGGGTGTGGGGCGACGGACGGACTGGAAGCGCACCACCTCGTCCCTCTCTCACAGGGAGGTGGGAACACCCTGGATAACGGAATCACCCTCTGTCGTGAGCATCATAGACGCGAATACCTCCGGACTCATCTCCGAGTCCACACGATGGCGAAGACGACCCGGTTGTTCTCGGATCGCCCTGCCGGTAAGCGTGAGGCGGCTTACCGTTTCTTAGCGCGCAAACGGATCATAGAACGCGCGCGGCCTCATGGGCGATGGCGGGCGGACCGGACAGATTGAAAAGCGTGAAGGAGGGCCACGATGGCCACCATGGAAACGACCAAAACAGGAGAGGCGATTCTCGCTCTCATTAAAGAGTTGCAGGATACTCAGCGGTTCAAAGACCTGAACTGGGAGGGCACGTTCGAGGATTACCTCGAAATCGTGCACCGTAACCCGCAAGTGGCGCGGACCGCCTTCCAGCGCATCTACGACATGATCCTCTCCCACGGGACGGAGAAGATCACGGACGGGAAGGAAGAGATCATCCGGTACCGCTTCTTCATCGACCCGGAGATCGCAGGGGAGGACGCGGTCTTTGGCCTGGACCGCCAGTTGATGTACCTGGTGCATATGTTCAAATCCGCCGCCCGGCGGTACGGGATCGAAAAACGCGTCCTGCTCCTGCACGGCCCGGTCGGGAGCTCGAAGAGCACGATCGTCCGCCGGCTCAAGAAAGGGCTGGAAGAATACTCCCACACCGAGGAAGGGGCGGCCTACACGTTCGGCTGGCGCAAAGAGGAGAAGGACGGGACGGTCATGTATGTCGACTGTCCGATGCACGAAGAGCCGCTCCACCTGATCCCCCAGTCGATGCGCGCCCAGGCGCTGGGACGCCTGAACGAAGGACGGCGTGGGGAGGAGAAGCTCGAGATCGAAGGCGACCTGTGCCCGTTCTGCCGGTTCATGTACAACGACCTGACCAGACGGTACGAAGGCGACTGGACGCGGGTCGTGGAGCATATCCGCGTCCACCGGCTCATCCTGTCGGAGAAAGACCGGATCGGCATCGGGACGTTCCAGCCCAAGGACGAGAAGAACCAGGACTCGACGGAACTGACCGGGGACATCAACTACCGGAAGATCGCCGAATACGGGGCGGATTCCGACCCGAGGGCGTTCAACTTCGACGGCGAGTTCAACATCGCCAATCGGGGTCTGGTCGAGTTCATCGAAGTCCTCAAACTCGACGTCGCCTTCCTGTACGACCTGCTGGGCGCCTCGCAGGAACATTCGATCAAGCCGAAGAAATTCTCTCAGATCGATATCGACGAGGTGATTATCGGGCATAGCGTCGCTGGTCCTACGCCCATCCTCTATCGCTACGAGGGGACGCCAGGATGGACGACATTGGCGCAGTTGTATGAACGCTTCGCACACGACGCATCCGGACTCGAAATCCTGGCGTATGACTTTGACGACGGCCGGGCTTGCTGGACCCCGGTGAGGTCGCTCTTCCGCCACCGCTTCACGGGCAATTTGCTCACGACCGCGCAGAAGTGGGGAGCGGTTGAGACCACCCCGAACCACTCGATTTATGGGCGTGACGGCCAGCCTTTCTATCCGGAAGATCGTCATGAGATCATGGCAGTACGCCATGCAGATGATCTGTTCGGGCCGGTCGAGGACATGAGTGAGGTCGCGGTTGTTGCCGGGATTGATGGTTTCGTGCAGGACGACGTGCACATGGCGGCTGGGGGAGGACGCATGACCCGCCCATGCCAGCCGGGATGGGCACGGCTCGATTTGCCACGGCACGCGACGGCGATCCAGGCGCTCGTCCACCCTCTTCATGATGCTGACGCGCTCAACGACCTGATCACGGTGTTGGTGTGGTACGCCACCGAGGGCCATGTGAACGGACGGAATGGTGGGATTGTGATCAGTCAAGCCAATCGTGAGGAACTGGAGCGAGTCCGTGCTGCCTATGCCCATATTACGACCGGCAGGGGGGTGATTGACGAAGGGGCGCAGACCGATTCAGTCTGGCGGCTCTATCTCGGTTCGGAAGCGATCGCCCGGCTTGCCACGCACCATTGCGGAGAGCATGCGGTCAACAAGCGGCTGCCCGATTTCATCTTCAGCCTCCCCCATCACTGTATCCGTCACGCGTTCGATGAATTGATGCGGACAGATGGCTCGCGCCGTCTCTCAGCGCAACTCGACCGGACGGCATCGTTAGAGTATCGAGCGCAATTCTTTGAGTTCAAGACCCTCTCCCCGATGTTAGCGGCTCAGGTCGGGACCCTGGCGACACTGCTCGGATATGATTACAGCGTCTATTACCAGGAACGACCGGATCGATCTCCGGTGTACCGCATCAGGTTCGTGTCGGGAACAGGGAAACGTGGCGGCCGCCATGATCGGTTCGAGGCTCATCTCCACACTCGCTCTGTGGAGAACGAGTGGGTCTATGATATTGAGTGTGTCGGACTTCACAATTTCATCTGCGGGGTTGGCAACGTCGTCTGCCATAACACCAACGAGCCGGAATACCGGAAGCTCCAGAACGACGAGTTCATGGAGGCGCTCCGCGACCGGACGGCGAAGGTGGACATCCCGTACGTCACCCGGCTGTCGGACGAGATCAAGATCTACGACAAGGACTACAACCTGGACAAAGTGAAGGGGAAACACATCGCCCCGCACACGATCGAGATGGCGGCGATGTGGACGGTGCTCACCCGGCTGGAAGAGCCGAAAGAAGCCCGGCTGACGATCCTCCAGAAGCTCAAACTGTACAACGGGAAGACCTTGCCGGGGTTCACCGAGGACAACATCAAAGAGTTGCGCGCCGAAGCCCCGCGCGAGGGGATGGAAGGCATCTCCCCCCGGTACATCCAGGACAAGATCTCCAACGCCCTCGTCAGCGATTTCGGCGAAGGGTGCGTCAACCCGTTCATGGTGCTGAACGAGCTCGAACACGGCCTGGATCACCATTCCCTCATCACGAGCGAGGAGCAGAAGCGGCGGTACCGGGAACTGCTGACCGTCGTGAAGGAGGAGTACGAGGACATCGTGAAGAACGAGGTCCAGCGAGCGATCTCCGCGGACGAGGAGGCGATCGGGCGGCTCTGCGCGAACTACATCGACAACATCAAGGCGTACACCCAGAAGGAGAAGGTCAAGAACCGGTACACCGGGCAGGACGAGGA
>JACQVL010000329.1 GCA_016209865.1 Candidatus Latescibacterota bacterium
CAGGAGATTCCGAGGATGTACATGGGACGACCTCCTCAGTGTGAGTGGTCGAAACAACCTTCAATAAGCGCTTCTATGGGATGAACGAGACGTCGTCCTCAGGACTGCGCCAGGGCGGGTTCGGTCTCCTCGAACATCCAGGTGTCCTGGAGCAGGTGCGAGCGGGTGATGTCTTCCAGCAGCACCTTCGACCGCCTGATGACGATGCCATACTGGTCCGCCGCCTGATTCAGCCGGTTGAGCACCTCTGGTTTGATCGTCTCCGCGGAGATGAGAATCTGTTCGACCTTGTGCTTCTTGACGAGCCGGGGCAGCTTCCAGTGCCCGCCGTACACCGGGAAGCCGTTGACTCGCTTCCCTTCGAGTTCAGGGGTTTCATCCAGAAACCCGATCGGAGAAAGGTTGAGTGTATTGTCGTTGAGGATCTGCTGGAGGGTTAAGATGCCCTTGGCATCGGCGCCGTAGATGAGCACCCGTTCCCCGCCCCGAGGTTCACACCGGAAGAGATGGTTGAGGACATGGAACGAAATCCGCGCGCCCGCCACCAGGGACAGCAGGAGGTAGAAATCCAGCACGACCATCGTCACGGTGAACTCGGCCCACGCCTGGGGCTGCAGAGCGAACAGCCCCACCGTGGCGGCGACCGCGAAGACGACGGTCTTCACGACTCTCAACAGGTCCCCGATCCCTAAGTACTTGAACGTGCCTTTATACAGACCGGACAGACAGAACATCCCCAGTTGAACCCCGCACACCCCGGGGAGGATGGCGAGGAAGTGCTGCTCGGCCTGGGCCGTCATCTCCCCTCGCAAGGCTAAGAAATAGGCCGCCGTGAACGCCAGCCCGATGCACCCTAAATCGAAAAACCCTTTCAGGAGCGTGCGATTCATGGCGGGCCATTCGTACAGCGGGAGCAGCACCCCGTTGCGGAGGATGGCCATCTCCCGGTAGCGCAACTGGCGCACCCCGACGATCGTGGCGATGGCGACGGCGATGAGGACGAGCGAGGCCCCGACGTTCGTGCTGATGGTGATGGCGAACGCGCCCAGCCCGAACGCACAGGACACCAGGTAGAGCAACAGGACGACGTTGCGGTGCGTCAGTCCGCGCGCGATCAGTTGGTGATGGATATGCTGGCGGTCCGGGAGGAACATCCCCCGGAGTTTCCGGAGCCATGATTCTGAGTTGACGTTCTCGGGGAGGAGCGACCGGAGCAGCCGGCGCGTCATCGAGAGCAGGGTGTCCATGATCGGGAGTCCCAGCGCCAGGACGGGCACCAGGATGGCGAACGCGGTCGACCCTTTCGTCGAGCTCTGGATCGACAGGATGGCCAGGGTAAACCCGATGAACAGGCTGCCCGAGTCCCCCAAGAAGATGCGAGCCGGGTTGAAATTGTACCGCAGAAACCCTAAGATCGCCCCCGCGAAGATCAGGACCATCACGGCCGTCACGACATCGCCGCGGAGGGCCGACACCGCCCCGATCGTGCAGAACGCGATGAGCGCGATCCCGGAGGCCAGCCCGTCCAGCCCGTCGATCAGGTTGAACGCGTTGGTCACTCCGACGATCCAGAGCACCGTGACGGGATAATCGATCACGCCGATATTGAACAACCCGGTGCTGAACGGGTCGGTGATGGACGCGATCCGGAAGCCCGCGAAGTACGCGATCGTGGCGGCGAAGATCTGCACGATGAATTTCTGGCCGGGGTTGAGCGTCCGGATGTCGTCCCAGATGCCCAAGATGAGGACGAGGAGGAGGGAGGCGATGAGCATCATCCCTTTATGGCGCAGGTCCGGGGCGAACACCGGCAGGTCCGGCTTCAGGAAGAAGAGCAGGGCCACGGACAGCAGAAAACTCACGCACACCGCCACGCCCCCCAGGCGTGGCATCAGATGGCGATGGACTTTTCGTTCGTTCGGCTGGTCGACGGCGCCGACCAGCATCGCCAGCCGGATGACCACCGGGGTGAGCAGGAGCGAGAAGAGGACGGGGATCAGAAAACTCATGGCGAATTGGACGATCATGGTCTCCCTCCCGGAGGTCAAATACGACCGGACAGGCTTAAGAATAAGAGGGTGGTTGAAGCGAGCGTGCTCGACAGGGTGAGGACGGCGGAGAGGGAGCTCACAAACCCACGGACTCGATGCTTCCGGTACGGCACAAACACCGTGTCGCCCGGACGGACTTTCGGGATCGCCTCAAGGTTTCCGCTCTCCATCACTTTGACGAGATCGACCACGACCGCTTCACTATATTCCCCGTTCTTTCTCCGATTAATCTTCACATGCCGCCAGTCGGACTCCGATTGCAGCCCCCCCGCGATGGAGAGCAGCTCAAACAGGGAGACGTCGGCTGAGGCGGGATAATAATCCTGACGCGCCACGGCACCGAGGACGGCGATCTTCTGGCTCGTCGGGCTCGTCACCGACAGGGTAAGCCTCACCTCCCCATGGATGTACTCCGACAGCTTCCGGCTGAGCTGTTCGGTCAGTTGCTCTTCGGTCAGGCCGTCAGCCTTGACTTCCCCGATCAACGGGATGGCGATCTTGCCGTCCGGGTTCACTGTCGTCGTCGTGTTGAACTCAGAGTACCCCCAGACTTTGAGATCAACCTGGTCGCCCGGTTTCATGACCGCGGTACTCAACGACCGCCTGGGCTGGAGGGATTCGACGGCCGGGCGGGTGAGCTGTTGCAGTTGTTCCGGACCGCCGGCAACCGCGTTCACGAAGACACCGTTGCCCAGCACGATTGCCGTCACGACGAGGATAAGTCTGGAAGTGTTCATAGGCGTTCCATCCCTCGAGGGTAGGGTGAAAAGAGACACCAGCGCATCGACCTGCCGGTCACGATCGTCCTGACTCTACTACAAAAGACATGCCAGCGCAGCCGCCGCCGTCTCACTCTGGTTCTGCTCTTCTCAGAAACCCGGCGCCAGACTGAGAGAGAAACCTTGACCTGCCAATCACTTCATTCATCCGTGTCTCTGGAACGAATTTTCGGCCGCCCTCAGGGATGAGGAGGCGCACTCTCTGAGACCGGCCTGGAGCCGGTGTTTCCTTTTTACACAAGCTGTGTAGGACAGTGTGTAAATATTACACAACGGGCACTCTGCCCGATGGACGGCTGCATTTGCGCGGGCCCTGGCCCTGAATCGCGCCAACTCAATCGTCCTCAAGGACACACCTCCACGCAATCCCGTCTATCCGCTCCGTCTCATGATCCTGGCACATGAATTGCGCTACATCATGAACGATTCACGCGCACATCCCATGACCCGTCGATATCAGGAGCTTACCCTTATGATGACTTCAACGACACAATTCACCATCCATGAGATAGTGGCCATCCTGCGACGCCGGAAGCGCCTGCTCATCATCCCGCCCATCGTGGTCATGATGCTGTGTACGATCGCGGCGTACACCCTGCCGCGGAAATACGTCTCGTCGACCACGATCCTCGTCCAGCGCGAGGAAGTCCTCAACCCGCTCGTCCGGTTCGATATGGCCGTCTCCTTAGCCTCCGAAGACCGGACTCAAATGTTTAACGACATCCTCTACAGCCGTTCGACGATTCAGGCGCTGATCGATAGTCTCGGCCTGGGAAAGGACGCCGTCACAGAGAGTGAGAAGCAGGAGCAGATCAACGGTCTCCGGGGGAGTATCCAGACTGACCGGCCTGGCAGTTCCTCGTTCAGGGTCATGTTCACGGCGGACCGTCCGGCGCTCGCGCAGCACGGCGTCGCCTTCCTCGCCCATCACTTTATGCAAACCGTGTTGCGCGTGGAGAATCAACGGAGCGAGCAGACCGTTCAATTTTTTGAGAGTAAATTGGATGAATTCCGTCAGAAATTCGAGGCGAGCCAGCGGGAGTTCCTCCCCCTCCTGCAGCAGCGCATCGCGGACATGCCCCTCGAAAGCGGCACCCTGGTAACCCAGATCGAGGAAACTACCCAGAAGGTTCACGAACTCGACGCCCGCATCAAGACCTATCAGCAAGCTTTAGCCGTCCTGCAGACCTTCCCGGAGGCCATGCGCACCCCGGCCGGGAAACAGACGCTGTTCGAGCTCCAGCGGGACGACCTCCCGTTCGCGGCGGATTTGCGGCCGCTCTTGACGAAATACGACGATTATACCAAAAGATACACCGAGAAGTATCCCGAGGTGATCACCCTGGAGGGTCAGATTCTCGATGTCCTGGACAGGATGCGTAACGCGGTCGAATCGGACATTCCCAAGCAACGGCGTCAGCAATGGGAATTCGAGAAACAACAGGGGCGACTGATCGGCGACCTTCAGCGGTCTTCGGTGTCCCAGCAGATTGACCAGGATAAAGAATCCAACTATAACATTTACCGTTCCCTCTACGACGATATGAAGGTGAAACTTGAGCAAGCCCAGACGAACCGGGAGTTGAGAAACCGGGGACAGGATGAGTTCCTCATCATCGATCCCCCGATCATGCCCATCAGGCCGACCAGGCCGAACCGCAAGATGATCGTCTTCGGCGGGGCCGCGCTGGGCATGCTGTTGGGGGTGTTAGCCGTCATCGCGGCTGAACTACTCGACACGACCATCCGAACCCCGCGCGACCTTGAGGTCTATCAGAAACGAGTGATTGCCTTCATCCCCCACAAGACGGCATTGCTGCAGAACCGGGCGAGCCAGGCATAAGGACCCTTAAACATCATGCAGAGCGCGTTCAAAATCCCGTTAGATGATGATCGTGGCCGCCTCCATAATCGGCCCGGTCAGGAGGCGCGTGACGAGGATCAGGTCTTCAGCTCTCATTCGTACGGTGATCCCGGCGAGAAAGCGCTGGTTCGGGCCACCAGACCGATCGTCTTCAACCCGATCAAGGGGACGGGGGTCGACACGGATATCGTCGCCTTCCAGTTCTACGACTGTTTCAATTACTCCTTGTTGGGCCAGGAACGCCGGGAGGTAGGGCTGACCGTCGGGGTGACCAGCGCGAACCCGGGTGAGGGGAAAACCCTTGTCGCGTCCAACTTAGCGGTCTCGCTCGCCATCGGATACCAGCGGAAAGCCGTCCTCGTCGACCTCAACGTCCGGCGCCCTCGCCTTCACGATGTGTTCGGGACCTCGCTCAGTCCCGGCCTGGTCGATGCGTTAGACAACTCGAACGGGGGTACGATTCACGTGTCCTCCACTCAGATCGACGGCCTGTCCGTCCTGACGGCGGGACTGTTTCGCATCGGGTGTTTAGAAGGGTATGTGCCCTATCCGTATTCCCATCACTTCCCCGTCAACCACGGGCCGGCCATCGGACTGGGGCGGTTTACGGCCTTCCTCGACGTGCTCTATACGCTCACGCAAGAGTTCGAGTTCATCATCGTCGATATGCCGTCCATCAACACGCGAGACTTTCCGATTCTGTTCGCCAGCCGACTGGACGGCCTGATCGCGGTCGTGGACGCCGAGAAGACCAAACGAAAAGATGTCGATCAGATGTTCCGCCAGTTGAACGAGAGCCAGATCCTGGGGTTTGTGTTGAATCGTGTCTAAACCGCAAAGCGCGCAAAGGGCGCAAAGAAGAATGAAAGATGAGTCCCTCTCATGATGATCCTCATCGGCGCGGCTGGACTTCTCATCCTGGCGATTCGGATGGGAAAGCGAGCGCAACAGGCCACGGCAGGCACTTACATCATCCTCGCCCTGTTGGCGCTCCTTCAGGTGTGTGTCTCCCTCTTCGTGGCGTTCACGATGCAGGCGCCCGTGATATAAGAAGGAAGTACGACTCGTGTCGGCACGATTGAATGTTCTCTCTCTTTCATGGCCTGAGCACCTCTGGGCCTTCCTCGGCCTGAACCGGGAACTCGCCTCCGTTGGGGTGGTGACCATCCTGAGTTCCCTCCTCCTGGCGCTGATCTGTATCGCCACGGACGGCAGCGGCCTTGCGGGCATCGGGTTCCTCAGCCTGTTGCTCATCCTGACGATCACCCTCTATCGCCTCGATTGGGGGTTTTTCACGTTCTTAGGCATCGTGTTGGTCTGTGATCAGTTCCCCCCACCGGAATTAGAGTCCTATTTCACCCACAAGATCGGGTACTTCGCCAACATCAAGACCATCGAGTACATCCCCGGCGCCAAGAATTTCGATGCCGGAGTGGTGAACCCGTTAGAACTGCATCTGCTGTTCCTCCTGTTTATCTGGCTCCTCATCCTCGCCGTCAAGAAACGGTTCAAGGGAAACCGCGCCCCGGTCTGGGGAGCCGCGCTCCTGTTCTTCTCCGCCCTGCTCTGGTCGTTCGCGTACGGCCTCGCACGCGGCGGGGTGTTCCTGCCGGCGTTGTGGGAAGTCCGGGCGATGATCTATCTCGGCGTGTTGTACTTTTTCGTGCCCCAGGTCATCCACTCGAAGGAGCAGGTGGAAACGCTCGTCTGGGTCTGCATCGCCGCCATCGCCTTTAAGGCGTTCCAGGGGATCGCCCATTACGTTTCCTTAGGGTTCAGCTTTCAGGAGATTTCGACGTTGACCAACCACGAAGACCCGGTGTTCATGTTAACCCTGCTGGTGCTGCTGATCGCGCTTCTCCAGTACAAGGGGCATCCGCAGCAGAAACGAACGCTGCTCTGGCTCCTGGTCCCGTTGCTCCTGGGGTTCTACATCGCCCAACGCCGCGCCGCCTACGCCGCCATCGCCCCGTCACTGATCGTGTTCGTCGTTCTGCTCCCGAAGAAAGATCAGTGGCGATTCTTCAAGGTGGCGGCCCCCATCCTCGTCATCATCATGATGTACCTGATCGTCTTCTGGAACAGCCACAACTCGTTGGCCGGGCCCGCCCAGATGATTAAATCGGGCCTGACGACCGACAAATCTCAGTTGTCTACCGAGGACTATTATTCCAACCTCTACCGTGATGTCGAAAAATTCAACTTAGCGATGACGGTCCGGAAATCCCCCATCTTAGGGATCGGGTTCGGCAACAAATACGAGAAAGTGATCACCCTGCTCGACCTCGGCGTCTCCCTGCTCGATTACATCCCGCACAACGCGGTGATGTGGCTGATGGCCAAGATGGGTATGCTCGGTTTTTTTCTCTTCTGGTTCTTCCTCAATACGTTCGTGTTTCGCGGCGCATCGGTCTTTTCCAGGCTCCAAGACCCGTACCTGAAAGCCGTCTGTATCGTCATCATCGTCGCCGTCGTCAACCAGGTGGTCGTCTCCTATTTCGACCTGCAGTTGACGTACTACCGGAACATGGTGTACCTCGGCGCACTCATGGGACTCCTCTCCCCGATCGAGAAGATCGACGGGCAATTAGCCCAGGCGCAGGCTGACCGCCCGGACAGGACGTAGACGTATGGCCACATCCACGATGCACTCAGGACTGATCGCCACTGAACAGGTCGAGCCGTCCCCCGCGTTCTTGCGGTTCTCCGATATCCCGACGATGTTCCTGTTCGGCGTTCGGGTGGATAACCTCGACGAACCCGACGCCCTCCAGACGATTCGCGGGTATCTGTCGCGCCAGAGCACCGGTCCGGCCCGCCAGGTGTTCTTCACCAACGTCCACAGCATCCATCTGGCGCTGCGGGACCGGACACTACTCCGGACGGTCAACCGCGCCGACTTAGCGTTGCCCGACGGCTCCGGCCTGTCCATCGCGGGTCGCGTGCTGGGACACCCGGTCCGGGCGAACCTGAACGGCACGGACCTGATCCCGAAACTCCTCCGTCACGCCGAGGCTGAAGGGTGGACGGTCTACCTCTTCGGCGCGCAGACCGGCGTGCTCGACCGGTGCCGTGAGCGGCTGGCGGCGCAATTCCCGCGCCTCCAGATCGTGGGCTGTCATCATGGCTATTGTTCGCCGGAGGAAGAACAGACGCTGCTCGACGAGATCAACGCCACCCAACCGGACCTGCTCCTGGTCGCGCTGGGGTCGCCACGGCAGGAAACCTGGATCGCCCGTCACGCCCCTTCTCTCAACGTCCGGGTATGTTGTGCCGTGGGTGGGTTGTTCGATTTCGTGTCGGGGGCTCGCAAGCGCGCCCCGCGCTGGATGCGGCGGTTCGGAATCGAATGGGCGTTCCGGTTCCTCATCGACCCGAAAGCAAAATGGGATCGGTTCTTCATCGAAATTCCGCTGTTCCTCGCCCTCGTCCTGGCCACGCGGGTTGCGCCAGGATGGGCACACCTGTTGATGCCAAGAAAGGTTCGCCGCTGATGAGCCTCGATGTCGCCAAATCGGTCGCTAAGAACACCTCGTTTATGATGGGGTCGCAGGTCATCACCTGGGTGTCGAGCTTCGTCCTCATGCTGTTCCTCCCCCGGTACCTGGGCAGCGCGGACTATGGACGGCTGTACTTAGCGATGTCCGTGGCGATGCTCGTGCAAATCCTGATCGAATTCGGCGGCCCCTACTTCATCACGAAAGAGGTCTCCCGGTCACGGAACACGACCGCCCACCTGCTCGTCAATTCGATCGCCCTCCGTATCCTGCTCTGGGCGGCGTCCATCCTCATCCTGGTCGTCTTTTCGTCCGTGGCCGGATATTCCCCGACCGTCAAGACGCTGATCCTGATCCTTGGCGTCTCCAAGCTGTGGGAAGGCGCACGGCGGGTGCTGGCGAGTTGTTTTCAAGGGTTCGAGATGATGCAGTACCCGTCCCTGGGAGCGGTCGTCGAGCGGGTGTTCGTCGCCGCCGCTGGCGTAGGGGCCCTGCTCATGGGCGCGGACTCGACCGGCATCGCGCTCATCATGGTCGCCAGCACCCTCCTGAACTTCTTAGTGATCATCAAATTTACCCCGCGCATCGTGTCGTCTCTCCCCCCGGTGGAGTGGAAGGCGACGGCCGGCCTCATCCCTGCTGGCCTGCCGTATTTCCTCTGGTCGCTGTTCGCGGTCGCCTACTACCGGATCGACGCGGTGATGCTCTCCCTGCTCGTGCCCGAGACGGTCGTGGGCTGGTACGGCGCGGCCTACCGGGTGTTCGACATCCTGATGTTCCTGCCGAGTATCTTCTCCGTGGCAGTGTTCCCCGTGCTCTCCCGGTTCGGGACGCACGACCCCGACAGGCTCGCCCGGACGACGCAGAAAAGTCTGGAATGCATCATCATCGCCGGCATTCCGATCAGCATCGGCGTGTTCGCGTTCGCCCAGCCGTTCATCCAGTTCTTCTTCGGACTAAACGAGTACAGCCAGTCCGTCCCTCTCCTCCAGATTTTCGCCGTCGGCCTGCTGCTCGTCTACGTCGACTTCGTCCTGGGGACGGCGCTCTTCGCCTCGGACAAGCAGCGGCAGTGGACGGGAGTGGCGTTCGCCGCCTTAGTGCTGAACGCGGGACTCAATTATGCGTTGATCCCCTCGACCCAGACACAGTTCGGGAACGGCGGCATCGGCTCGGCGATCGCCACCGTCGTCACCGAGTGTTTCGTCATGAGCGTGGCCATCGTCCTGATGCCCGCCGGCCTGCTGAAGGCGTTGCAGCTCGCCGTTCCCCTGAAGAGCCTGGGCGCCGGCGTGCTGATGGCGGGGTCGATCTGGTTGATGCGTACGGAAGAGATAGCCTGGGTCGTGCAGGGGATCATCAGCCTGATCGTGTACGGGGGCGCTCTGCTGGCGCTGAAAGCGATCGCGCCGTCCGAGGCAGCCCTCATCAGAAGCCTGTTCTCCGTGCGCGCCGTCAGACGGGCGCTGGTCCCGCAGAAGGGAACGAGTGTATGAACATCCTGCACCTGATGCCATACTCCCCCATCCCGCTCCACTTCGGGGGCGCCCTCCGCGTCTACCACCTCCTGAAGGGATTAGTCCGGTCTCACGAGGTGACAGTCGTCAGCTACGGCACGCCCGAAGACGCCCGTCGGCTGACGGACGAGTTCGGCGGACGATTGAAAGACGTCTACATGCTCCCCCGTCCGTGGCCAGCACGACATCGCCGGATCGGACAATTCCGCGCACTGTGGACGCCGCACAGCTTCTTCTCCGATCTGCTGCGGAGCGACGCGATGCAACGCACGATCTCGACCCTGCTCGACCGGTCGGAGTTCGACGTCGTGCAGAGCGAATTCTACATGATGGGCCTGTTTCGCCTCAACACGACGGCGGTCACCATCCTCGATTCGCACAACGTCGAGTACGATAATTTCCGGCGGATGTGGCTGAACGCTCACTCTCCTCTGCGAAGGCTGCATTATTACCTGGAATACCAGCGAGTGTTCGCGGAAGAGATCGAGGTCAGCCGGAAGCACGACGCGATCTTCATCACCTCGGCCCGCGACCGGGCTATCTTAGATGAGCACGTGCCGCAGGTACCGAAATTCGTCATCCCCAACGGCGTCGATACCGCGTACTTCCAGCCGTCGTCGGACACGCCCGAACCATACTCACTCGTCTTTACGGGCATGATGGCGTACGTGCCGAATTACGACGGGATGCTCTACTTCCTGGACGAGGTCTTCCCCCGCATCCAGAAGGCGGTGCCGGAGGCGAAGGTGTACATCGTCGGGAAGCGGCCGCCGAAGGAACTGATGCGACGGGCATCCGACCGGGTGATCGTCACCGGGTATGTGGACGACGTGCGTCCGTTCATCCGGCGCGCGAGCGTGTACGTCGTCCCCCTGCGGATGGGCAGCGGGACGCGGCTGAAGGTGTTAGAAGCGATGGCCATGAAGAAGCCGATCGTCACGACGACAGTCGGGTGCGAGGGAATCGATGTCGTCCACGGCGAGTCCGCCCTGATCGCGGACGACCCGCAGGCGTTCGCCCACGCCGTGATCGAACTGCTCCATCGCGCCGACCTCCGGCAGACCCTCGTCCGGAACGGGTATGACCTGGTGCGGTCGTCCTACGAATGGTCGATCATCGGGGAACAGGTGGAGACGGTCTACCAGACGCTCGTCCACCCCGTCCATACCGAGCCAGCGGTGGAGGTCTCCTGAGATGACGCTCGCAGCGTTCACGACACGGGTTCGGGGCCGACTGGCTCGCTACTCCCTCTGGGAACACGTTCAGGGCCTCTGGTTCTCCCGCCACTTCACGCAGCGTGGGATCATCGTCGTCAGCGGGGGGTGGCCGATGCCGCGCGTCATCAACGACGGGGGAGACCTCATCGCCGGGAACTGCCAGTTCTATTCCGGCGTCCGGCTGGAAGTGGGCGACGGAGCGGTCCTCCGGATCGGGAACGGCACGTACCTCAACCGGAACACCCTGGTCATCGCCCAGAAGCAGGTGGAGATCGGGCGTGACTGTCTGATCTCGTGGGATGTCGTCATCATGGACTCTGACCTCCATCCCTCCAACGGAACCGTCAGAGAAGACAAGCCGGTGATCATCGAGGATAAAGTGTGGATCGGATGCCGTTGCATCATTCTCAAAGGGGTGCATATCGGGGAAGGCGCCATCATCGCGGCCGGGTCGGTCGTGACGAAGGATGTGCCGCCGTACGCTCGGGTGGGAGGGGTGCCGGCCCGTCTGCTCGGCGCACCCTGTCCGCAGAGGGGAGAATCGGTCGATGAACCAGCGAGAAACTATTCACTCACAGAGTGAGGGGAATCCCCGCGCGCTTCGGGTGCTGATGTACCATCGCATCGTCGATGACGCGGACCTCTGTCGTGCGCACTGGACGTCCGTGCACGTCCGCGATTTTCGCCGGCAGCTCGAATGTCTCGACCGATGGGGGTTCACCACGATCACGTTCGATGATTACCGGCTGTTCCTGGAAGGGGAGTTGAACCTGCCGAAGAAGCCGGTCATCCTCACGTTCGACGACGGGTACTTAGACACTCATCAGTATGCGTTCCCCCTGCTCCAAGAGTTCGGGATGAAGGCGGTCGTCTTCGTCCTGGGGAAACGCGCGGTGAAGACGAACGTCTGGGACCGGCCGTTGGGACTGCCCGAGGCTCCGCTCATGGACTGGCAGCACATCATGGAGATGCACGTCGCGGGCTGTGAGATCGGGGCGCACTCGATGACCCACGCGAAGCTCTCCACTCTCCCTGAACGCGCCGCCTGGTCGGAAATCGCCGATTCCCGGACTGAACTGGAGGACTTGCTCAACGCGCCCGTCCTGAGCTTTGCCTATCCGTACGGCGTCGTCGACGGACGGACGAAACGGATGGTCGAGGAGGCCGGGTACCGCATCGCCTACAGCGTCGCCACCGGCCCGGCGACGTTCGGGAACGACGCGTACGAAGTCCGCCGGACGACGATCTTCAGCACGACGGGTGTCATCGGGTTTGGTCTGCGCGTGTTGACGCCGTTCCACTACTATGAATGGCTCCGCTGGAGAACGAAACGGACGTTCGTCCATCCCAACGGGACCCAGGACGGGAACTGGCTGCCGGGGTGGGAGCAACAGCACCAGCATCCTCAACCGATCGAGACAAGGTAACGATCATGGCGCACAGCATCGACGTGAGAGAGGTTTCGAAGAACTGGCAGGGGAAGAAAGAGGCCGAACACGGCGAACCGCCCTCCCGGCTGACGATCGACGTCGTCCGCGAGATCGAAGAGTTCTCCGCGTTGCACGATGAATGGAACGCCATCGTCACCGCCTCGTCGGCGACGGTGTTCCAGACGTTCGAATGGATGTTCCTGTGGTGGAAACATTTCGGCGCAGACCCGGCGCGCGCCCTGCACCTGCTCCTGTTCCGTCACGACGGGCGGCTGGTCGGAGTGGCTCCGTTCTTCCTGGAGACCCACACGTTCGCCGGGGTTCTCCTCCATCGCCGGCTGCGCCTGCTCGGTTGCGGGGTGGTGCATGATGGGGCGTCCGGTCTGTTCACCGAGTACGGGTCGACCGATTACCTGGACATCATCGGGCTGCCCGACTATGAAACGTCGATCACGCATCACTTAGCGGTGTACCTGCAGCGCTCGTCCGCGCTGTATGGCGAAGTCGAGTTCGTGAACGTCCCCCAGGAGAGCCTCGTCGTCCGGACGCTCGTCCCTCAGTTTGATCGGCAAGGGGTTCCGTACACCCTGACCCGCTTAGATGTGTGCCCGCGGTTGAATGTCCCGTCCTCGATGGAGGTGTACCTGCGGGGACGGGGTTCGCGGGTGCGGCACAGCCTGGAACAGGCGCGGAAGACGTTTACCGATGCCACGGTCGAGACGATCTATTCCCCTGAAGCCGTCCAGGGGGCGTTTCACGACCTCGTCCGGTTGCACCAGCAGCGATGGAATCGTCTGGGATACCTGGGCCTGTTCGCCAACAGCCGGTTTCAGCGGTTCCAGGAAGAGGTGGCGCGCGTCTTCTTAGAGCGCGGATGGCTGTGGTTTCAGCGCGTCCAGATGAACGGCCAGACGATCGCCGCCCGTCTCGGGTTCGCGTTCAACGGGTGTTTCTACGACTTTCTGTCCGGGTTCGATGTCGATTCGCCGTTCGCCAAACGCCGGCCCGGACACGTGTTGCTCCTGCGTATGATCGAGGACGCGATCAAGACCCAGGGCCGGGTCGTCGACCTCCTGCGCGGGAATGAACGGTACAAGTTCGACCTGACGCCAGACTTCAGCTACAACTGGGGCGTCACGGTGTCCAACCCGGCGACAGCGCGGAGCGTCCGCGTTCGGCTGTACCACGCGCTGCACGCGTGCGAATCGCTCCTGCGCCGCGTGTCGAAAGAGGGCCTCATCCTGCGCGTGCACGCGCGAGAACACCGGTTCCCCGCGTTCGTCTTCCGGTACCTCGCGTTCCGGACTCAACGGTTCTTCCAGAACGTGACGCGTGAGCGGGACACCGTTCCGCACCCGCCGACAGTCCCACACCTGCTCACGAGTCCGAAGCAATGGGTCTCGCAGCGCATCAAGAACGCGAGCCACCCGCTGGTGAAGAAGATCGTCAACAGCCTGCAACGGGATCACGACCTCCCGCTCTCGCGGAAACTCTACAAGGGCTTCATCTTCGCGCGTGCGATGTTCCTCGCCGCCCTCTACCTGCGGCGGTGTAACACCGTGGGCAAGCGAGCGCGGACGCGCGGACGGCCGTACATCGATAACCCTGGCCGCATCGTGGTCGGGGACGATTTCAACTTGAACTCCCGGATCGTCCGGAGCGAACTGGCCACCGGCCACAAAGGAGTCATCGAGATCGGGGACGAGGTGATCATCAATTTCGGCGCGTCGATCTCCGCCCAGAAGCTCGTTAAGATCGGGAACCGGGTCCGCGTCGGGCCGTACGCGATGATCATCGACTCGGACTTCCACACCCCGGACGAACGGTATACGATGCCCACCGGGAAGCCCATCATCATCGAGGATGAGGTGTGGCTGGCCGGTCGGGTCACCGTGCTGAAGGGAACGAAGATCGGAACAGGGTCGGTCATCACCGCCGGGAGTGTGGTGTCCGGGACGATTCCACCGCATGTCATCGCGGGCGGGGTTCCGGCTCGCGTCATCCGGCATCTGCGGAAGGCCGAGCCCCCGCGTGCGCCGCGTCGTGAACCCGCGCCCGCCCCGCGGAGCGTCCCCGACCCGGTGACGCAGCGCGTCACGCAGGTCTTCTCCACCATCTTCTCCCTGAACGGCTCGATCGACCCGTTATGGGGTCCGAAAGACATCGTCCAGTGGGATTCGCTCGGACACATGAACCTCATCGTCGGCCTTGAGACAGAATTCGGCATCTCGTTGACCGAAGACGATCTGCTGAACATGCACACCGTGAAGGATGTCTGCCAGATTATCAAGAAATCCGTGGAGGAGGAGTAGCGATGCAGACTATGAGAGCCACGAGCCGGGTTGAAGAGTACGATCTCCGCGCGCGGTATTTGAAGAATGACTATGATATGGCAGGGCGTGGGCGGCTTGAGACGGAGTTTCTGATCAAGCGGCTCATCTCGCTCGTCCCGTTTGCCCCTGAGGATCGCGTGCTCGACATCGGTCCGGGCAACGGACTGCTGTTCCACCTCCTCCATGCGCGAGTGGCCGAGTGCCACGGGGTCGACCCCAGCCCGGCGATGATCGAACGGCTCCAGCAGAAATTCCGCTCCTGCCCGAACGTGCAGTTCACCCGCCTCACGTCATCGACTCTGCCGTTCCCCGACAAGTCGTTCGAGAAAGTGGTGCTGAGCAGCGTCATCACGTACATGGACGACCGGAACGCCGTCCTCCGCACCCTGTCAGAGGTCAGGCGTGTCTCGACGGACGAGGCGGTCATCTTTATCGGAGAGGTGCCGTTTCTCGACGAAGCGCAGGCGCCGCGGCCGCAGCTCCCCTTGTCCGAGCGGCTCCGCCACAAGCTCCGGGAAGAGGGGATGGTTGAGTTCGTGCGTTCCGCCATCATCAAACTGTCGAAGAAGCTGCGAGTCCTCTTTGGTCGCGAGCCAGCGTTGATCGCGTCAGACCACGGCCTCCATTTCAATGAAGAGACATTCCTGATGATGTGCCGCCAGAGCGGGTTTGAGGGCATCGTCATGCGAACCGAAACCCTTCACGGCCTGTCAAAGTCGCGGAACGACTATCTGCTTCATCCGATCGAGGTTCCAGCAAGCCGGTCGACAGCCGGACAGCCCAGACCTTCTCGCGCGTCACAGGCCACGACAGCCTGAACGCAGGAGACCGAGCCGATGCGTCTCATCCACCAGTATCTTTTAGAAGCCGCCTGCCGGACTCCGGACAAGACCGCCCTGATCTGCGACGACAAACCGCTCGTCTACGACGCGTTCATCCACCGGATGCAGGCGCTCTCCGGGCTGCTGATCGACGCGGGACTGCGCAAAGGCGACCGGGCGCTGATCGTGATCAGCGACAAGATGGATTTTCTGGTGGCCTGCTACGCCGTCATCGCCGCCGGCGGTCTGGCGGTGCCCATCATGGAAGGGGCGGCCGCCGCGACAATCCAGCAGGTGGCGCACGATTGTACCCCGCAGACGCTGCTTTCCACCTCCCAGGACCTGACGGCCTACCCCGACCTGCGAGAGCGGGTACGCTGCTCGATCATGCTCCTGGACACGACGGGACCAGCGTCGCCCCACGACCCGTGGCACCGGGCCACGATCGTGCCCCACGATGCCCTGCACCGGGGGAACGGGTCGCTGCGGACTCCGGACATCCAGGAGGATGACGGCGCGTTCATCCTCTACACGTCGGGGACGACCGGGAAGAAAAAAGGCGTCCTCTTATCCCACCGGAACCTCATCCAATCCACCCTCAACATCAACGAATTCATGGGCATCGATGCGGACATCCGGGAATTCGTCGCCATCCCGCTGACGCATTCGTTTGGGTTTGGACGGAGCCGGTGCGTGCTCTTCGTGGGCGGCACGCTGGTCGTCACCAACGGGATGTTCAACCCCGTCGCGGCCGTCCAGCAGATGCGGGAGCACCGGTGCGATGCCCTCTCCTCCGTGCCGTCCGGGTTCGCGTTGTTCTTCGGCCGCATGGAGTCGTCCCTGTGCCGGATCGGCCCGCAGGTCCGGTTCGTCGAGATCGGGAGCGCGCCCATGCGCCTCGACCATAAGCTGAAACTGACCGAGGTCTTCCCGAACGCCCGCCTCTGCATGCACTACGGCCTCACCGAAGCCTCGCGCAGCGCGTTCATCGAGTTTCGGCACGACCGCGACAAACTCGACACCGTCGGGCGTCCCGCCCCGCATGTCGAGATCGCCATCCTCCCCGATCAGGAGCCGGGCGAGAAGGACGGGCAGACCGGGGAGATCGCCGTCCGGGGCGCGCACGTCGCGGCGGGCTACTGGCAGAACGGGGACCTCAACGCCCAGCGGTTCACCGAAGACGGGTGGTTCAAGACGGGGGATTACGGATTCCTGGATGAAGACGGCTACCTCCATCTGCTCGGCCGGAAAGATGACATCATCAACATGGGCGGGCTGAAGATCTCACCCATCGAAGTCGAGGAGAGCATCCGGACCGCCTATCCCCATTGCGAGGTGTGCGTGGTGGGCATCCCCGACCCGGCGGGCCTGGTCGGGGAGATTCCGGTGCTCTGCTACGTCTCCAGGGACGGGAGCAGCATCACCCTGCCGGAGTTGTCTCACGCGCTGTCGAGCCGTCTGGATCGGCACAAAATCCCGAGAATCGTCTACCGGTTGGAGCAACTGTCCAAGACCGAGAACGGCAAAATCCTGCGGCACGAACTCCGCCGGACCCTGCTCGACGGGGTCGTCCCACAACACGAAAAGAGTGTGTAGCCATGAGCAAGCGACTGGGACATCTCGTGACGACGATCGCGTTCCTCGTCCGGCATCGCCAACTGGCCAGCCTGTGGTCGAGAATCCGGCACAAGCTCCATTCGGAGACCCTGTCCTTCGGCCTCCGGCGAGACTTGACGATCCCGTTCACGGCGCCCGACGCGAACCTCCCGCTGACCATCCGGCCGCTGGCCGAGCGGGATATTCCTGTCCTGCTCGGCACGGACGCGCCATCCGGCACGGAGGAGGGCGCCAAAGACCGGACAGCCCGGCGGCTGTTGGTACAGGAGCAGATCTCGACCTGCTACGTGGCGGTCACCCCCGACGACCAGCCCTGCTATATGCAGTGGCTGATCGGGTCAGGCGAGAATGAACGCATCCGGACGTTCTTCGCGGGCGGGTTCCCGCAGCTCGCGCCGGACGAAGCCCTGCTCGAGTATGCGTTCACCCTCGAAGCGTACCGCGGGCAACGGATCATGCCGTGCGCGATGGCCCAGATCGCCCAGAAGGCGGCGGATTTCGGAGCCCAGAGGGTCATCACCTTCGTCATCCACAACAACATCCCATCCCTGAAGGGGTGCAAGCGTGCGGGCTTCGTGCCCCATCTGCTGCGGCACGACCGGTGGCGGCTGTTCCGCCGGCGGTTGACGTTCACGCGGCTGCCCGACGGAACCCCGTATCCGTTCGACGTCGAGCCCCAATCACACGACAGCACCGCGCACCCCAGCCCTGCTCTGGCAGGCGAGGGAACCAGGAGAACCGAGTATGCCAGCGTCCCCTCTTAATCCGACCATCGAGGTGTTCTCGACCTGCCCGCAATCGAGCGATGTCGACCGGACGGCGTACGTCCAGCGGGTCGTCGACGTTGCCCGCTGGAGCGAGCAGTATGGATACAAAGGCATCTTAGTGTACACCGACAACCGGCTCGTCGACCCGTGGCTGGTGGCGCACCTCATCATCCAGCAGACGGACGCGCTCTGTCCCCTCGTCGCCATCCAGCCGGCGTACATGCACCCGTACTCGGTCGCCAAGATGATCGCCTCCTTCGGCCATCTGTACCACCGGCGGCTGTACCTCAACATGGTGGCGGGCGGGTTCAAGAACGACCTGACGGCGTTGAACGACACCACCCCGCACGATAAGCGGTACGACCGCTTAGTCGAATACACGCAGATCATCACCGCGCTGCTGACCAGCCCGTCGGTGAGTTACACCGGCGAGTTCTACACGGTGCACCAGTTGAAAATGACCCCGCCGCTCCCGTCCGACCTGGTTCCCGGCATCTTCATCTCCGGCTCGTCCGAGGCGGGACTGGCCGCCGCGCGAGCGACCGGGGCGACCGCCGTGCAGTACCCGAAACCCGCGGGCGAGTATACCAGAGAGGAGCTGGAGGGCATCCAGAACGCGGGCATCCGGGTGGGGATCATCGCCCGCGAGGATGAAGATGAGGCGTGGAAGATCGCGTACGAGCGGTTTCCTGAGGACCGGCGCGGCCAGATTACCCATCAAGTGGCGATGAAAACCTCCGATTCCGTCTGGCACCAGCAACTCTCCGACATGGGCGCAGACCCGGACACGAAGCAGACACCGTACTGGCTGGTGCCGTTCCAGAACTACAAGACGTTCTGTCCGTATCTGGTGGGGAATTATCGACGGGTGGCCGACGAAATCGCCCGGTACATCGCGGTCGGCTATACCACCTTCATCCTGGACATCCCGCCGGATGAAGAAGAATTGTCTCACATCCATACCGTGTTCGAGCACGCGACGTTGGGGGTGGCGGCATGACCTCATTACTCCAGCATCTGGTCACGGCTCAGGCGGAGCGGTGGCCTGATGCCCTGGCGGTGGTCATGAATCAGGAGCGTCTGACCTACCGTCAGTTGGACGAAGATTCCAACCGGCTGGCGCGGCTGCTCAAAGACGCGGGCTGCCGAAGGGGCGACCGGGTCTGTCTGCTCCTCCCCAAATCGCCCGCCGCCATCGTCGGGATTCTGGGGATATTAAAGGCCGATTGCCTGTACGTCCCGATCGACCCGTCCAGTCCGGCTGCGCGCGTGGCCAAGATCGTCGAGTCGTGCGAGAACCGGTGGATCTTAGCGGCCGGGGCTGTCGCGCCGCTGCTCGACGACCTCCTCGCAGAGGACCGGTTCCGCGCGGCGCTGTCGATCGGCTGGATGGGGCCAGAACGGGCGGCCGGGCGGCACTTCACCGCCGCGTTCTCGTCGGAGGACGTGCGCGCCTACCCGCCAATGCCTCTGGACGCGCGCAACGTCCCGACGGACGGGGCGCACATCCTGTTCACCTCCGGGTCGACCGGGACGCCCAAAGGGGTGGTCATCACCCACGCGAACGTCCTTCATTTCGTGCGCTGGGCGGTCGGGTATTTCGGGACGAGCCCGTCGGACCGGATTTCAGGTCACCCACCCCTCCATTTCGACCTGTCGACGTTCGACATATTTGGGACGTTCATGGCCGGCGCCCAACTCCATCTGGTGCCGCCGGACCTGAATCTGCTGCCGAACAAGTTAGCCGACTTTATCCGCGACTCGGAGCTGACCCAGTGGTTCTCGGTGCCGTCCATCCTGAACTACATGACCAAATTCGACGCGGTGCGGCCGAATGATTTTCCGGCGTTGAAACGCCTGCTCTGGTGCGGGGAAGTCTTCCCCACCCCGGCGCTGCGGTACTGGATGCAGCGACTCCCCCACGTGGCGTTCACGAACCTCTACGGCCCGACCGAGACGACGATCGCCAGCAGCTACTACACCGTGCCGCGATGCCCGGACGAGGAGCAAGCCGCCATTCCCATCGGGACGCCCTGCGAGGGGGAAGAATTGCTCATCCTCGACGACGCGCTCCGCCCCGTCCCGCCGGACGAGGTCGGGAACCTCTACATCCGGGGGGTTGGACTGAGTCCCGGCTACTGGAGGGACCCGGAAAAAACCCGCGCCGTCTTCCTGCCCAACCCGGCAGACCCGGCGGACCGGGTATACAAGACCGGGGATCTGGCCAGAATCGGGTCGGATGGGCTGGTCTATTTCCTCGGACGGGCGGATTCACAGATCAAGAGCCGGGGGTACCGCATCGAGCTCGGCGAGATCGAATCCGCGTTGAACGCCCTGAACATGCTGCAAGAGTGCGCGGTGGTCGCCATCCAGACGGACGGGTTTGAGGGGGCGGCGATGTGCTGCGGGTACGTGCCCGAACCGGACGCGGGAGTCACCCCGATGACGCTTCGGAAGGCGCTGAGCACGATGCTGCCCGCCTATATGCTCCCGTCCCGCTGGATGGCGTTTGAACGGCTTCCGAAGAACGCGAACGGCAAGATCGACCGGCGGGCGCTCAGGGAATGGTTCGCGGTGCCGGTCGACACAGAAGGACGGGCGCAACGCCCGGTGTAGGGGCTTTTTATGAACGTTCTGCTCGTCGGCGAAGAATCCGCCGGTATTCAGACACTCAGGGCCTTAGCGCGCAGCCCTCACCGGGTGATCGGGGTGATGGCCTCGCCGTCGAAACAGACGATCGGGGAAGCGACCGTCTGGGCGGTCGCCCAACGCTCAGGCTACCCGGTCTGGCCGGCCGGCCTCGTCAAAGACCCGGCGTTCGCGGATGAGGTCCGCGGCCGCCAGGTCGACCTCATCCTCAACGTCCACTCCCTGTACCGCATCCATCCGGACGTGCTCGACGCGGCCCGGGTCGGAGGGTTTAACATGCACCCCGGCCCCTTGCCGCACTACGCCGGCCTGAACACGGTGAGCTGGGCGATCTACAGGGGAGAGCGGGCGTACGGCGTCACGGTGCACAAGATGGTCGCCGGGATCGACGCGGGACCGATCGTCTACCAGGCGTCCTTCCCCATCGCCGACGACGACACCGCCCTGTCGTTGTACTCGAAGTGCCTGAAGGCCGGGCTGCCGCTCATCCTTCAACTCCTCGACACGGCCTCGGCCGCCCCCGACGCCCTGCCCCTCATCCCCCAGGACCTGACGAAACGCGCCTACTTCGGCAAGGGCACGCCGGAGCAGGGCCGACTCACCTGGTCCCGGCCCGCCCGCGAGGTCGTCAACTTCGTCCGCGCGTGCGATTATTTTCCGTTTCCATCCCCGTGGGGCTACCCGCGAGCGCGCAGGAACGGGGACGAGATCGCCATCGCGAAAGCGTCCCTGACGGGCCGGCGGTGTGACGCGGCCCCCGGGACGGTCGGGGCCGCTCAGAGGACAGGAGTCACCATCGCCTGTGCGGACGAATGGCTCTGCCTTCACACCGTCATCCTCAACGGGCAGCGGGTCGACGCGGGTGAGGTGCTGAAACCCTCGGAACGGCTCGGCTAAGGAGGGGCGAGGCACCGGGTCGCCCCGGCACAAGAGAGGTCTTGACATGGTCGAATCGACAACATTGTATGATCAAATCGGCGTCCTGTTCTCCGAAACCTTGAACATCGAGGTGCCGTCCACCGAGACCGACCTGGTGGACGCGGGCGTGTTAGATTCCTTAGCGTTCGTGGAGCTGTTGTTGCATCTTGAACGCACATTCGGGCTGAAGGTTTCGACCGACAGCCTGGAGATCGACAACTTCCGTTCGATCGCCCGGATCGCGGACTTTATCACAAGCCGGAATGGCTGGAATGGCCATCACAAGATGTAGGAACGAGGCGAGTATGGGGCGAGTTCGGCCATTTATCGTCGATGACATTCCGCAGGTCGTCGGCCTGAGCATGCGGTTGTTTCCGAATAGCGCCTGCGTATCCCCGCAGACCCAGCACGAGAGTTTTCACCAGGTCTGTTTTCGCAACCCGTGGTACGATGAGGCGCTGCCGTCCCTCGTCCATGAAGAGGAGGATGGCAGGATCACCGGGTTTCTGGGGGTCGTCCCGCGCCGGATGTCGATGCACGGACAGACGATGCGGGTTGCGGTGAGCCAGCATCTGATGGTCGAGCCGGATCGTCGTTCGACGCTCGCCGGCGTACAGTTGCTCAAGACGTTCCTGTCGGGCCCGCAGGACCTGTCGATGGCGGATATGGCCGAAGACATCTCCCGCCAGCTCTGGGAGCGGCTGGGCGGCGCGACGGCGCTGCTCTACAGTCTCTACTGGTGGCGTCCACTCCGGCCGAGTTGTTATGTGCTGTCGCGCGTGGGACGACATCGGGGGCTGGCCCCGTTCGCGCGGGCGGCCATGCCCCTGTGCCGGGTCGTGGACGCGCTGGCCGCCCGGATTCCGCGGAGCCCGTTCCGCCCGGCCGTCCCGCAGGCGGCGGCCGTTGATCCGACGGTGGAGACGCTGTTAGGGTGTCTGTCTCGCTTCTCAGAAGACCAGGCGCTCCGGCCGGAGTATGACAGCCATTCGTTATGCTGGCTGCTGGAGCGGGTGACTCAGGAGAAACGGTACGGCGCGTTGCAGCGAGTCGTCGTCCAGGACGCGAAGCAGAACATCCTCGGCTGGTACCTGTACTATCTGAACCCGGCGGGCATGAGCAAAGTCTTACAGATCGGAGCGCGGCGTCATGCGCTCGACGGGGTGGTCGATCATCTCGTCTACCATGCCTGGCAGCACGGGACGATCGGCCTGTTCGGGCGGCTGGAGCCCCGGCTGATGAACGGGGCGTCGCGGAAGTTTGGTCTCGTCATCCCAGGCTCTCACTGGATGCTGGTACACTCACGCCGCCCTGAATTGCTGCAGACGATCCAGCGCGGCGAGGCGTTTTTGTCGCATTTAGAGGGCGACCTGGAGCTATTGTAACGGAGATGAACGGAGGAGCCCACATGGGGCCACTGAATACCCGCAACGTGATCATCGTCGCGGCTCCGCTCCCGGAGAACACGATCGAGATCCCTATTGTCCGCGTCGGGAGCGAGAGCTTTGAGGACGCGGTCCGTGATGTGATGGCGTACCTGACCGACCGGTGCGTGCGCCTGGGCATCCACCGCATCCAGTTTGTGTGTCAAGAGACAGGCCGTTCGGCCGAATGGGTGATGGAGCGTCATCCCGATGCTCCCTCACGTGATCCCTGGGCATCCACGAAGGAGGCTTCTGATGTGGCATCTTGATAACCAGAGCACGGTGACGACCGCGTATCATCTGCCAGAAGAGTTGATCCTCAGCCTGGAACAGGCGAGTCTCATCTTCGGGGTCGAGGATGAAGAGATCGTCATTCAAGCGTTGAAAGAGTTTTTCGAGAAACACGGGATTCGCCAGAGGAGTGGTTCATGATAGGCGTACCCCGTCTCATTCACTATACCTTAGAAAGCATTGGGGCGCTGACCCTGGTGTGTGTGGCAGCGTTGTTCCTCCTGGACGCGCGAGGAATGGTTCGGACGGCCAGGCAGCTGGCCTATAAGGTGATCGAGCGGAATCCCGGAGCGAAAGACCGTGTCTTGCAACTGGCGGGATTCTTCATGATGGTGGATCGGGAGGAGCCAGAGCCACCACAACCGTTGGTGATCGTCGACCAACTGGGCTACCGGCCGGGCGACCCCAAGCTCGCGTTGGTCAAGGGAGACCACGCTCGTCGATCGTTCGAAGTCGTCAACGCAGCCACGAACAAAGCGGTGTACACCGGGACGATCCAGAGTATGGGGCAGCCGGACGGCAGTACCGGGGATATGACCTCTCTCCTCGATTTCACTCCCCTCAACACGCCCGGAACCTACCACCTGCGGATCCCGGGCACGGCGTTGAAGTCGTATGAGTTTCGGGTTGGGGATGACGTCTATCGAATCGCGGCCTCGTCGACGATCGAGAGCTTCTACTATCAGCGATGCGGGACGGCGGTGGGCAACGGGACGGTCTGGAAACACCCACCGTGTCATACCAAGGATGGGGTAGTCCATGACAATCCCTCTGTCTTTAAAGACGTGACCGGCGGCTGGCACGATGCGGGTGATTACGGGAAATTCGTCGTCACCGGGGTGGTCAGTGCCGCCTACTTGCTGTACCTGTACGAGCATCAACCGGCGAAGTTTACTGACAGGCAACTCGCCATTCCGGAGGCGCGGAACGGGACTCCTGACCTGCTCGACGAGGCGCGGTGGGAACTGGCGTGGCTGTTAAAACTGCAGCGAGACGATGGCGGAGTGCCTCATAAAGTGTCCGCCAAGAAATGGACGGGCAATAATTTGCCCCAGGACGACCCGGATCAACGGTATATTCTCGGCGTGAGCAGCACGGCGACCGCCGGGACGGCGGCTGTGACGGCGCTGGGGGCTCGGTTGTTCGACAGGTGGGATAAGCCGTTTGCCGCGCGCCTACTCAAGGCGTCCGTCCAGGCGTGGAAGTTTCTCGAAGCCCATCCCGACATCGTCCCGCCCGGTGGGTATAAAAACCCGTCCGACGTGATCGGTGGAGACTACGGCGACCGGCGCGATACTGATGAACGGCTCTGGGCCGCCGCCGAGCTGTACCGGCTCACCGGGGACGACCGGTACCACCAGTATTTCGTCACGCACTATCAACAATGCGGGCTTTACAACTACAACACGATCATCTGGCAGCATGTCGAAAACTTCGCGTACGCGGCCTACCTGCGCACGACAGAGTATCCGGTAGACAAGACGGTACATGCCGCCTTACTGTCCAACCTCATCAGCCACGGAGACCGGCTGCTCAAGCACATCGGGGAGAATCATTACCGCCATATCCTGAAGACCGATGAATACTTCTGGGGGTCGAACAGCCTGGCGTTAGGGTATGCGTTTGACCTCATCCAGGCGTACACCGCCACCCAACAGCCCCAGTACCTCGAAGGGGCGTTAGACCAGCTCCACTACATGTTAGGCCGGAACACGTTCAATAAAGTTTTCATCACCGGGGTCGGGTCGAACCCCGTGCGATATCCCTACCATCAATTTTCTATGAAACTCGGTGCAGAAAAACCGGTACCGGGTCTGGTAGTTGGTGGTCTCAACCGTTATGATGGACCGAACGGACAGGCCCTGTCGGAGTTTCCCGGCAAATGTTATCAAGACAGCAAACAGAACTACTTTGTGAATGAAGTCGCCATCAATTACACCGCGCCGCTCGCGTTCGTCGCCGGGTACTTTGCCCAATTCAACCCCTCCACTCCGTAACGCGGAACCGCCGGGAAGACGAGTATGCTCATTGTCATTCAACTGGGGTTGCTGGTCGGCCTGGGATTGTTGCTTTTCTATCTTGCGTTCCTGAGCCTTCTTGCGTTTATTGGACGACGGCCTACCCCGATCCTCCCGGCTCGTCTGCGGCGGTTCGCGGTCGTCGTCCCGGCGCACAACGAGGAACTCGTCATCGAGAAGACGTTGCGCAGCCTGTTCGCCGTCGAATACCCGCGCGAGTCCTTCGACGTGATCGTCGTGGCGGACAACTGCCGCGACCGGACGGCGGACATCGCCAGGTCGCTGGGGGCGATCGTGTATGAACGGCAGAACCCGGCCCTGCGCGGGAAGGGGTACGCCCTTCGATGGTGCTTTGACCGCCTCCTCCATCCGCAGCCTGAGTATGACGCGCTCGTCGTGATCGACGCGGACAGTGTGGTGTCCGGGAATTTTTTGGCGGCGATGAACGTTTACCTGGACAAAGGAGCACGGGTCATCCAGTGTAGTGACATGGTCGAGCCGCAGCCGGGCGCGTGGAACGCGGAAGTCACCCGGATCGGGTTTACCCTGTATAATTACGTGCGCCCGTTAGGCCGGCGGATGTTAGGGTGCCCGACGGGGCTGCGCGGCAACGGGATGTGTTTCACCCCCGACGTGCTGCGCCAGGTGCCGTGGCAGGCGTATTCGCTGACCGAAGACCTCGAGTACGGCCTCGAACTCCTGCTCCGCGGGATCGACGTCGTGTTCGCGCCCGAAGCCCGGGTGATGGCCACGATGCCGCAGGACGTGAAGAACGCGGAAACCCAGCGCGCCCGCTGGGAGGCGGGACGGTTTCCAGTGATCCGCAAGTACGCCGGCCGGCTCCTGGCCGCGGCGATCAGCCGGCCGTCCTTCAAAGCGTTCGATGCCTGGGTCGATCTGGTAACCCCGCCGTTCGTCAACATGCTGGTCGCCGTCCTCACGATGCTGGGGATTAACCTCCTGCTGTGGGCGGTCGGAGTTGAAGAGACGGGACGGTTTGTCTGGCTCTGGCTTGCGCTCCTGGGGATCGGGGTTGTCCATGTCGTCGTCGGTCTCTACGCGGCGGGGGCGGATCGCGTGATGTACCGGGCGTTCGTGCATTTCCCCCGGTATGCGCTCTGGAAAATCCTGCTCTACACCAGCCTGTTCCGGCGCAGGCAGACGCAGGAGTGGGTGCGGACCGCACGGGAGCAGGCCATCGCCAGACCGGCCGCTGACAACCCGATCAAGCAGTGACTACCCCTCAGTACAGGATGGAGCGTGAATTCCCTCACGAGGAGGGCGTGCGATGAAGACGATCTTGATCGTCGATGATGACGAATCCTACCTCGAATTGTTGCGTCTTCTGTTGATCCAAGAGGGGTACCGGGTGCTGACGGCAGCCGACGGCCCGCAGGGGATTGCCGTATATCAGGAACACCATCCCGACCTTGTCTTCCTCGACCTCAGCCTTCCGAGCATGAACGGGATTCAGGTCTTGAGGGAGATTCGACACATCGACAGTAAAGCCAAAATCATCGTCATCACGGGGTTCGGATCGGTTGAATCCGCCGTGACCGCCATGCAATCCGGCGCCGTCGACTTCGTGGAGAAAGTGGATTCGAGCGAGAACGTAGATTTTGTGGAGAAGGTGGATTTTGTGACAAACTTTCAGGAGGTCACGTCCAAAAAAATTAAAAACGTGCTCGACGAGTTCGGAGGAGACTGAGAAAATGAAAGCTGGTGATCAGTGGTCAGTCAACGTTCTTTTGTATCTGCCGTCCCTTGTCAATAGCAGACCGATGTTGCCGGGTATTTGCCTATGAGTATCAACTTTCCTCAAAATTCTTGAAAATTCTTGGGCAAGTGTGATTTCAGTCACATAAAGTTAGAATAAATAGAGTATACTTACCCTATGTTTGTTTGAGAGTGTTGTGCGCAGGCATCTACGTCCACCGACAAAGGAATCATACGATGAATAAGTCTCTGAGAGATCAAACGTGGTTGGGTCTTGGGCTGTGCCTCGTCCTGGCCGTCCTGGTAGTGACCAGTTGCTCGACCCTGAGCAACCCGCTCGCCCCGCCGACCCTCCAAGCCC
>JACQVL010000331.1 GCA_016209865.1 Candidatus Latescibacterota bacterium
CGCCCCGGCCGTTCAACCTGATGTTTCAGACGCAAGTCGGGCCGGTGGCTGATCCCGATTCGTTCGCGTACCTGCGTCCGGAGACGGCCCAGGGCATCTTTGTGAATTTCGCCAACGTCCTCACGACGACCGCCCGCAAGCTGCCGTTCGGCATCGCGCAAATCGGCAAGGGCTTCCGCAACGAGATCAACCCGCGGAACTTTCTCTTCCGCGTGCGTGAGTTCGATATGTTGGAGATCGAGTACTTCGTCCATCCGGGCACCGAGGACGAGTGGCACCAGCGCTGGCTGGAGGACCGGCTGCGCTGGTGGGTGAGCCTGGGGATCAGTCGTGAGCATATCCAGGTCTATGACCAGACTCCCGAAGAACTCGCCCACTACGCGAAGCGCACGTTCGACCTGCTGTACGACTATCCCACCCTCGGCTTCCAGGAGATCGAGGGCATCGCCAGCCGCACGGACTACGACCTCGGCTCGCACAGCCGGGATCAGGACAAGCTCGGATTGACCGCTCAGGTCAACCCGAACGCCGACAGCATCACCCGGCTCACGTACTTCGACCCGGCGGCCAACGCGCACATCGTCCCGTTCGTCATCGAGCCGTCGGCCGGGGTGGGCCGCTGCCTCTTAGCCGTGCTGGCCGAGGCGTACGACGAGCCGATGGTCAAGCCGCCGCCGCCGGAGCGGGTCTCTGCCATCGCGGATGCCCTGACGGCGTTCCTCAAGTCCGCCGGCAGGAGCGAGAGAGTGTCCACGGACGCGCGCGACGCGCTGATCGAACAGGGCACGGCCATCGCCAACACCCTGCCCGAGGCCCTTCCGCAGGTCGAGACGCTGCTCGGCATGCCCGGCGCCGATCAGATCGAGTTAGGGAAGAAGCTCCGCGGCCAGGCTCAGCCGGTGATCGACGAGTATTTCCGTACGGTGCTCCATCTCAGGCCGCACTTAGCTCCCGTCAAAGTGGCCGTCTTCCCGCTCAAGCGGAACGATGAGAACCTGGTCAACTTCGCGAAACACATCCGAAAATCCCTCCAGGCGTCCGGCCGGATGCGGACGGTCTACGACGACACCGGCGCGATCGGCAAGCTGTACCGGCGTCAGGACGAGATCGGGACGCCGTTCTGCATCACCGTAGACTATCAGTCACTCCGGGATCAGACGGTGACCGTGCGCGACCGCGACACGATGACGCAGGAGCGGCTGCCGATCAAGGAACTGGGAGGATATCTTGAGGAAAAGACAGCCCCGCCGTCTTTGAAGAGCAGTGACGAGTGACGAGCAAGAAATCGAACCATTCGTGAAAGGAGACTCCACTATGCCGAAGCAGGTCAACGTGGGACTCATCGGGTATGCGTTCATGGGCAAGTCGCACAGCCATGCGTACAAGGACATGGCGTTCTTCTTCCCCGAGGCGGCGGCCGTCCCGGTCATGAAAGCGCTCTGCGGTCGGAACCGGGACAAGGTCAAGGCGGCGGCGGCGACGTTCGGGTGGGAAGGGTATGAGACAAATTGGAAAAAGTTAGTGAAGCGGGACGATATCCATCTGATCGACGTCTCCACCCCAGGGGATACCCACGCGGAGATCGCCATCGCCGCGGCGGAAGCGGGAAAACACGTGTTCTGCGAGAAGCCGCTGGCGAACACCCTCGCTGAAGCGCGGGCGATGCTCCAGGCCGTCAAGAAGGCGCGGGTGAAGAGCATGGTCGCGTACAACTACCGGCGTGTCCCGGCGGTCCAACTGGCCAGGCAGCTCATCGACGAGGGGCGGATCGGGAAGGTCTACCACTGGCGGGCGGTCTACCTGCAGGACTGGATCATGGATCCCAGCTTCCCCCTCGTCTGGCGGCTGCAGAAAGAGAAAGCGGGGTCCGGGCCGCACGGCGACCTGAACGCGCACATCATCGACCTGGCGCGTTTCCTGGTCGGTGAGATCGACGAGGTCGTCGGTCTGGACGCGACGTTCATCAAAGAACGGCCGGTCGTCGAGGAGATCGACGCGACGCTGGGAGCGAAGGCGGGCAAGGCGGCGCGGAAGGGCAAAGTGACCGTCGATGACGCCACTCTCTTCCTCGCCAAATTCGCCAACGGGGCGCTCGGCGCGTTCGAGGCGACCCGGTTCGCCGGCGGGCGACGGAACGGCAACCGGTTCGAGATCAACGGGAGCAAGGGGTCGATCGCGTTCAACCTGGAGAAGATGAACGAGCTGCAGTACTACAACCGGGACGACGACTCGCACGTGCAGGGCTTCCGTGAGATCATCGTCAACGAGGGTGTTCATCCGTACATGTCCCACTGGTGGCCGCCCGGCCACATCATCGGTTGGGAGCACACGTTCGTCCATGAAGTGTTCGACCTGATGCAGGCGATCGCCGGGAAGAATAAAGACCTCCATCCCGACTTCGAGGAGGGTGTGAAGGATCAGGCGGTCCTCGAAGCTGTCTCAGTGTCGATCGCCAACCGGTCGTGGGTGAAGGTGGGAGAGGTGTGATCGGTGGTCGGTAGTCGGTAGTCAGTGGTCGGTGGTCGGTGAAAGACAAAATAGGGTGCCTTGAGGAGAAACTCTGACATCAAAGAAGGAGGCTGTATCATGGGACGTCCGGTCACGCTCTTTACCGGCCAGTGGGCCGATCTGACCCTGGAGACGCTGGCGAAGAAGGCGGCAAGCTGGGGGTACGACGGCCTGGAACTCGCCTGCTGGGGGGACCATTTTGAAGTCCAGAAGGCGGCAACGAGTAAGAAATACTGTCAGGACAAACTCAAGCTCTTAGCCAGGCACAAGCTGCAGGTCTTCGCCGTCAGCAATCATCTGGTCGGGCAGGCGGTGTGTGATAACATCGACAAGCGGCATCAAACGATCCTGCCGCCTCACGTCTGGGGGGACGGCAGGCCGGAGGGGGTACGGAAACGCGCGGCGGAGGAGATGAAGCTCACCGCCCGTGCGGCGGCCAACTTAGGGGTGAAAGTGGTCAACGGGTTTACCGGGTCGTCGATCTGGCATCTCCTGTATTCGTTCCCGCCGGTCGACCCGAAGACGATCGACGCCGGGTTCAACGATTTTGCCAAGCGGTGGAACCCCATCCTGGACGAGTTCGACAAGGTCGGCGTCCGGTTCGGCCTGGAGGTGCATCCGACGGAGATCGCGTTCGACATCGTCACCGCCCAGCGGGCGATCGACGCGCTCGGCGGCCGCAAGACGTTCGGGTTCAACTACGACCCCAGCCATCTGGGCTACCAGGGGGTGGGGTACGTCGAGTTCATCCGGACGTTCGGCAACCGGATCTACCACGTCCACATGAAGGATGTGTGGTGGTCGAAGCTACCCAAGCGCTCCGGGGTGTTCGGTGGACACCTCAACTTCGGTCATCCGGACCGCTACTGGGACTTCCGGTCCCTCGGCCGGGGCCGGATCAAGTTCGAGGAAATCATCCGGGTGCTGAACGGGGTGGGCTACCAGGGGCCGCTCTCGATCGAGTGGGAAGACAGCGGGATGGACCGGGAACACGGCGCGAAAGAGGCGTGCGCGTTCACGAAGCAGGTCGATTTCGTCCCGTCGGGCCGTGCGTTCGACGCGGCGTTCGCGGAACGGTGATCGGCGTCGTGATCGTTGGCATTGATGTTGACATCGACGTTGCCGTAGGGGCGAAGCATTCGCTCTCGGTCGAAACGGGTTATCAATGTGTATCGGGCGGATGCTTCGCCCCTACATGATTCCCGCACATGCGGGAATCCATCCATCCGGGGGGATGTATGAAACTCGGCGTGTTGACCATCCTGTTCGCCCAGCAG
>JACQVL010000332.1 GCA_016209865.1 Candidatus Latescibacterota bacterium
GATTTGGGTCGTCAAATCTCATGAGGGGCAACCCGGTGAGTCGCCCAGGGCGAGGCACCGCCTCGTCTCTACAGTCTTGCCCATGATTCCCGCCAAAATCTCGGATGAGCCTTGTTTCTTTAATCCAAAATCTAAAATCCAAAATCCACAATCGACTCATGGGAGGCAAATCTTACCCAAAATCGCCCGCCGCCGTGCGCCGGTCGCGCCCGGCAGGTTGCCCGGACGGCCAGAGACCGTCTCGTTCGCCAGCACCGCGAACGCGACACACTCTTTCGCGTCCGATGACACTCCCCGCTCGTCCACCGTGACGACCGGAATCGGATGAACATCAGCCCGCAGGCCCGCGACCAGACAGCGGTTCTTCACGCCGCCCCCGCTGATGATCAGCTCGTGCAACCGCGTCTTCGGTTCGATGAACCGCCGGTAACTCTCGGCGATCGACCGGACAGTGAGGGCGGTGGCGGTCGCCAGCAGGTCCGGGGTGCTCAGTCCCATCCGGCGGCCCTCGCGCAGGAGCGACTGGCTGAACGGCTGACCGAAGACCTCGCGGCCGGTTGATTTCGGCGGCGGCCGGTCGAAGAACGGGTGCGTCAGCATCAGGCGGACGAGCGGCTCACAGACCGTGCCGGACTGCGCCAGCCGGCCGTCCTCATCCATCGGTGCCCCGGTCAACGCCTGGGCAACCGCGTCGATCACCATGTTGCCCGGTCCGGTATCGAACGCCGTCACGTCGTCCGGGGTCGCGCCGGCCGGGAGGACGGTGATGTTGGCGATGCCGCCGAGGTTGAGCAGCCCGATCGCCCTGGTGGTTGAGCGAAAGAGCAGGTGATCGACGTACGGGACGAGCGGCGCGCCCTGCCCGCCACAGGCGATGTCCGCCGGGCGAAAATCTCCGACCGTCACCACCCCGGTCCGCTGGGCGATGATCGACGGGTCGCCGATCTGGAGCGTCGCGCCCGTCGTCACCCCGAACTCAGTCACGCGGTCGGGCAGGTGATGGATCGTCTGTCCATGCGACCCGATGAGGTCGACCTCCTGCATCCCGATGCCCGCCGCCTGGACGACGGCGAACGCCGCGTGCGCAAACAGCTCGCCGACGAGCGCGTTCATCCGGCAGATCAGATCAACCCGGCCACGCTCCGGGTCGGACACCTCCATCACCCGCTCCCGGAACCCATCAGGAAACGGGGTCGTCTCGAACGCCTCGAGCGACACCGTGAGACGGTCGTCGTCCGGCTCACGAAGCCGGATGAGCGCGGCGCTGATCCCATCCGCCGACGTGCCCGACATCAGACCGATGATCGTCCGCTCCCGTTTCTCCAGCAGCGCCCGGAGCGTGTGTGGCTGCATACGTGACGTCCTTGACAGCAAAAACCCGGTTGACTCTATAACGGTAGACATTTTATCCAGGTTTGTCAAGCAAAAGTCTTATCGGCGCCCCCAGAGAAAACTATTGACATGCCCTCCACCGTTGCTCATATTACGATTGACATCAATAGGGCATGGCGATCGTTTACTCCCGAAAGAAGGGCCAGTCCTATGACTCCCACCGTGACCATTCCTTCGGATACCATCCGGCGATCCGCAGTCGCCGGGCAGTTCTACCCCGAATCCCCGACCCTGCTCCGACAACAGATTGACGAGTTGTTACAGCATGCCGAGACCGATCGGGTCGACGGGGAGGTCCTCGCCCTCATCGCTCCGCATGCCGGGTACGTGTATTCCGGACAGACGGCGGCGAACGCGTACAAGCAGGTGGCCGGACGTCGGGTGGCGACGGTCTTCGTCCTCGCCCCCAGCCACTGGGATGCCTTCGAGGGGGTGTCCGTGTATACGGGCAGCGGGTACGAAACCCCCTTAGGTGTCGTTCCCGTCGACCGGGAGAAGGCGCTGGCGCTGATCGAGCAGGAGGCTGACCTCGTCCATGCCACCCTCCTGGGGCATCGTCGCGAGCACAGTCTGGAGGTGCAGCTCCCCTTCCTCCAGTGCGTCCTCCCGCCCGCCTGGCGCCTGGTTCCCCTCGTCATGTATGAGCGATCTCCTGACGTCTGCCGCCGGCTGGCGTCGGCGATCGCGGCGGTCTCTCAGGAGACCGACCGGCTGATCGTGGCCAGTTCCGACCTGTACCACGGGTATTCGTACCGGGAGTGTACCGAGACGGATGAACGGACGTTGCGCAGTCTCGAACGGTTCGACCCGGATGAGTTCCTTCAGGGGGTGAACACGGAGGTGTACGCCGCCTGCGGCGGAGGGCCGATCACCGTCGCCATGCTCGCCGCGAAACAGCTCGGGGCGGATACCGCGCGGGTGACCGCCCACACCACTTCCGGGGACGTCACCGGGCAGCGGGACGGGTACATCGTCGGGTACGGCGCAGCCGTGATCTACCGGAAGGCGCCAGAGACCCAATCGACCGGCCCGCCCGGTCTGAACGAAGCGGAACGACGGCAACTCCTCACGATCGCGCGTACGGCGATCGCCCAGTGCGCCCAGGGCGTCTTTGACGCGCCTGTCATCCCGTGCGAGGCGGCGTCCGAGAAGCTGCTCGCCCCCTGCGGCGCGTTCGTCACCCTCAGACACGATGACACGCTCCGGGGGTGCATCGGCAGCGTCCAGGCCGTCAGACCCCTCTACCTGACCGTGCAGGACATGGCCAGAGCGGCGGCGACGCAAGACCCCCGGTTCCCGCCCGTGACCCCAGATGAATTAGTCGAACTCAGGGTTGAAATCTCTGTTTTAGGCCCGTTACGCCGCCTCGACCGCCTGGATGACCTCCACATCGGCACGCACGGGCTGTACATCCGAGGCCAGGGCGCTTCCGGCCTGCTCCTCCCGCAGGTGGCGACGGAACACCGGTGGGACCGCGAGACGTTCCTGACCCACACCTGTCAGAAAGCCCGGCTTCCTGCCGAGGCCTGGAAGCGTCCAGACACCGAGTGTTTCATTTTTGAAGCGGAGGTGTTTGGGGAGGAATAAAGCGGGCAAAAAAGGGAAAGTAACGGGATTCGGGATACGGGGTACAGGAAAGACGGATGACATTTCACGGCGAGCGCGCCTTCTGGTATGCCCAACGCCTGTCCTTTCCCCGCCTGGTCGGGACGCCGGGGGAACGGCAGGCGGCCGCCGCGGTCATCGAGACGTTCACGACGCTCGGATACGAGGTCACCGAGCAACCCTTTCCCATCACGAGAACGCCGTGGGGATGGATGCGCGTCGCGCTCACCGTGAGCCTCGTCTGCCTGATCGGCGCCCGGCTCACAGTCGCTCGATTCCCCTTGATCGCGGCGGCGCTTTGTGTCCTCGTCCTGTGCGGCCTCCCGGTCGTCGAGCGGCTCTGGCGCTCTCTGGCCCGGCGTGGCGGATCGGCGACAGAACCCGCCCTCCACTCCTCGAACATCATCGCCCGGCGACCCGGCGCGCGCCCCGCCCCCCTGTCGTTGACCCTGTACCTGATGGCGCACTACGATTCCAAAAGCCAGACGATCTCCCTCCCTACTCGCATCGTCCTGATGGTGACGGCCGGACTCGGCAGCGTTGTATTCGCAGCAACCTGCCTGGCGGCCGCTCTATCCCCAGCGGTCGTCACGGATTCTCCCTGGCTGCTGGCTGTCGCCACCGTCCCGTGGGCGCTCAGCATCGCCGGACTTCTCGTCCTGCTGGCGGCGCGGACGGAGAACCGCTCGCCGGGCGGTCTGGACAACGCGGGAAGTGTGGGAGTCCTCCTCGCCCTGGCTGAAGCCCTACGGGAGGTCGAATTCCGGGAGATCGACGTCGTGTTTGTCTCGACCGGGGCGGAAGAACTCGGCCTGTTAGGGGCGTACGCGCTCGTCCGGCAATGGAAGGCCCAGGTCGACCGGTCGCGAGCCTGGGTGCTGAACCTGGACGGGGTGGGCGTCGAGGGCGCCCTCCGGGTCACTGAAGGAGCGCGGCTGCTCGTCCGGCCACGGAGCCGCTACGCCGCGCTCATCCGTCGGATCGCTGACCGTGACGGGATTCCGTTGCGCGATTTCCCCATCCTCCCCGGCCTGCTCCTCGACCACATCCCGTTCAGCGCAGACGGACTCCCGGCCACCAGCCTGATCGGCGTCTCCGCACGGGCGACGCACATCCATACCGAGCGGGACACGACCGACCTGATCAGCCCCGCCGGGCTGGGCGAGGCGGGACGGCTGGTGGAGGGGGTGATGCAAGAACTGGAGGGGTCAGGATTCAGGGGTCAGGGGTCAGGAAAGACATAAAGAGTAAAGGACAACTCATCGTTCGCTTAAAATGAAGAGGTTCATCCGACATTTTTACGGATCACGCTGATGAGAGTTTGATGATCAAAACAGGGCATCCGTAGGGGCGATCCTTGTGATCGCCCGCATCGGGGCGAAGACAAGATTCGCCCCGACAGGTTTTTACCGATTTGGGTCGTCAAATCACATGAGGGGCGACCC
>JACQVL010000031.1 GCA_016209865.1 Candidatus Latescibacterota bacterium
CCTAACATCGCGCTGAACAGGATGAGGGCGGAACGCAGGCGGAATCGCCACATCAGCCGCAGCGATCCTGACATGATATGGAGGAACTTGGCCATGCCCTACACTCGCAGCGCGGCCACCGGGTCGACGTTGGTGGCCTTCCAGGCCGGGTACAGTCCGAACACCAGCCCGATCACGACCGACAGTCCGACCGCCAGGCCGAGCGCATCCCAGGCGACGATGTGCGGGAGGTTCTGGAGTTGGATGACGATGCGCGTCCCCCCCAGGCCGACCCCGATGCCGATCAGTCCGCCCAGGCTGGACACGACGAGCGCCTCCAGGACGAATTGCAGGAGAATGTCCCGCCGGCTGGCCCCGACCGACCGCCGGACGCCGATTTCCTTTCGCCGCTCAGACACGGCGATCAGCATCAGGCTCATGATAACCACCCCGCCGATGATCATGGCGATGATGGCCACCCCCATGAGCGTCTTCGACAGGGTCGATCCGACCTGCGTCACCTGCGCCATCGACGCCCGCGGGCTGGTGATCGTGAAA
Organism: Candidatus Latescibacterota bacterium; assembly: GCA_016209865.1. Classification (GTDB taxonomy): domain Bacteria; phylum JAAXHH01; class JAAXHH01; order JAAXHH01; family JACQVL01; genus JACQVL01. Next base: position 538 of record JACQVL010000031.1, read on the forward strand.
TCATCGAGAGCGGAGGGGGCGATGCGATGGCGCTCCCGCATCAGGGCGGTGATCTTCCGGATCGCCGTCTCGCTGTCCTCAGGGTCTTTGAGCTGAGCGACCGTCATCGTCAGATAATCGCGATTGAACAGCCGTTTTGACGCGGTCGTCACCGGGATGAGGATCACGTTGTCGAGGCTGCCGCCGCCCGGTCCGGCGCCACGCGACGCGAGAACGGCCTTGACCTGGAACGGCACGTCCCCGATGCGCAGGGTCTTGTCGAGCGGGTTTTCGTCCGGGAAGAGAGCCTTCTGCACGTCCATCCCGATGACGGCGACGCGGGCGAGCGACTGCATGTCGTCGTTCGTGAAGAACGCCCCTTCGGTGACTTCATCCCCCCGCAGGTCGAGCCAGTTGGCGGAGACACCCACCACGGCGGGCGTGGCGGCACGATCCCGGTACTGCACGTCGATATCGAACGCGTTCTGGACTTGCGCGACCTGTTTGATCTCGGCCACTTCAGAGGCGATCGCCTGCGCGTCCTCAAACTTGAGGGTCGGTTCGGCGGTGGTCAGGGAGATCATCCCGCGCATCCGTCCCGCGCCGGGACGGACGATCACGGTATCGAACGTCCCGACCATCCGTTTGAACCGCTTGATCGTCTCCTGCTTCGTGCTCTCCCCCACCGAATACAAGATCGTCAGGGATGAGATCCCGACCATCACCCCGACCATCATGAAAAATGCACGGAGACGGTGCCGGGACATGCTGCGCCACGCCAGTCGGATACCTTCCAGGACTCCCATGCGGTCCTCCTTTCATGCCGTCGAACGATCCGAGCCGATGCCGCCGTCACGCAGGACGATCTCCCGCGCGGCGTACGACGCGACCGCGTCATCGTGCGTCACCAGGACGATCGTCCGGCCTTCGGTGTTCAGGTCTTGCAGCAGACGCATGATCTCCATCCCCGCCACCGAATCGAGGTTGCCCGTCGGCTCGTCCGCCAGGATCAGGTGGGGGTCGTTGATGAGCGCGCGGGCGATGGCGACACGCTGCTGCTCTCCGCCCGACAGCTCCGTCCCATAATGGCGCGTCCGGTCGGCCAGTCCGACACGCTGCAACACGACCGTCGCTTTCGTGCGGTCGACGCGGCCGTTGCCGTAGATCATCGGAATCTCGACGTTCTCCAGGGCGGTCGTCCGGGGGATGAGGTTGAACGACTGGAAGACGAACCCGATCTTGCGACAACGGATGCGCGAGAGTTGCCGGTCCGAATAGCCGGACACGTCTTCGCCCTCCAGCCGGTACGTCCCGCTGGTCGGCGTGTCGAGGCAGCCGAGGATGTTCAGGATGGAGGATTTGCCCGAGCCGGACGGCCCGCGGATCGTGACGAACTCGCCGGCGACGATCGCAAACGACACATCGTTCAAGGCCGTCACCGGGGTTCCATCCCCGCGACGGTACACCTTGGACACGTGCGACACTTCGATCATGCGTCAGTCCTTCGTCTCGACAACAGACGGGTTTCCCACGAGCACACGGTCGTTCGGGCTCACCCCCTTCTTGATCTCCGTCAACCCCACATCGCGAATGCCCACGGTCACCACCCGCTTCTCCAGCTTGCCCTCGCGCTCGACGTAGACGAACCGCTCATCCTCGTCGCGATGGACGGCGGCGTTGGGGACGACTAAGGTTTCGTGCTGCGCGGTCTTGATCGAGACGTTCGCGGTCATGTCGGGCTTCAACAGGTCGATACCATCCTGGATGCCGATCGTCACCTCATAGTTCACCACCCCGGAGATGATCGTCGCCTTAGGCGCAACCCGCTTGACCACGCCGGTGAACTCGCGGGACGGGTACGCCTCGACGGTGAACGTCACCGGGTTGGCGGGTTTGACGTTGGCGATGTCCGTCTCATCCACCAGCGCGACGAGTTCCAGGGCACGATCCCCGATGATCGTGACGAACGTGGGGGCTGTAAACGAGGCGGCGACCGTCTCTCCTTCTTGGGTGGACACCGAGGCGACGGTGCCGGAGATGGGCGCGTGGATCCGGGTGTAAGCCAGGTCGGCTTCCACGACGGCCAGGTCTCGCCGAGACTTCTCCAGTTTCGCCTGGGCCAACTCGACGACCGTGGCCAGGTCTTCGATTTCCTGGCGGGACACCAGGTTGGTCGCGAACAGGCGCTGGCTTCGTTCGAGGTCACGCTGCGTTTTGTTCAGCGCGACTTCATCCAGCTTCACTTGCGCCCGCGCCTGTGCGATGCGCTCTTCCAGGCCGCGCGACTCGATCTCCGCGATGACTTCACCCTTGCTGATGTGGGAACCGACGGTGACGTTCAACTGCCTGACGATGCCCGACAGTTGCGCGCCGACGCGGACCTCCGCGCCCACTCGCAGCCGGACCACCCCGGTCGCGGACACGGTCGCGTCCAGGGTGCGGGTCTCCGGCGTGACGAGCGCCAGCCCTGCCGTCTCAGCGGACGGAGACGCTCCGTAGCTCCGTCCCCAGTAGTAGACGGCGCCAGCGGTCAGTCCCAGCACACACAGGATGGGCAGCACCCAGCGCATCGTTCTCCCCGAAGTCATTGTTTCTTCTCGAATACCATCACGACGGACGGATTACTCCCCCGTACGGTTTCGACCGTCATCGTCTTGCCGTCGGGTGAGAGGGAACGGGTTTCTGTGCGAACGACCTTCGTGCCCGCGATCGCGCCCTCGCTCGTCCACGTCGTCACGAGTTTGCCCCCCACCCATTTCGTCACGGTCTCGCTCTTGTCTCCCATCGCCGCGATGTTCGGCACCGGCTTCCCCGTCAGGTCGTAGCGGACTTCCCGTGTATCCTCTTGCCCGTTCATCTTGGCCACATTCGTGATCGTCAGCATCGTGGCCGTCTGCTTGATCGTGGATGTCAATTGCAAGGCGGCCATCATCCCGACGTTTTTGCTCTTGGACGGGGTAAAGACCCAGGTCCCTGAGAAGTCGATTTTCTCGGCGGCTGACGCGGTCACGGCCCATAGACAGAGGATGGTGAGTAGGAGGGCTTTCCTCATAGGATATCTCCTGCAAAGCGTCATCTATTTTCGCTGAAATGGACGACGATGGTAGAGGAAAATGATGAAACGAAAATATAATACTATCACGCACAACCTGTGGTGTCAAGACCAATCCCGCTCTCGCCCGGAGACGGTTCACGCGGAGACCTTCTGATACACGACCAGGTCCGACCGGTGCGGTTCCGGGAGGGTGAGCGGGAACCGGTTCATCAAGTCTGCGCCCGTCGCGCGGGCGGTTGCGCCGGTGCGGTCGAACGAGAGGTCGTACGTGGCGTGAGCGTCTAGGCCGCGGAGGGAGACGTCGGCCGTCCGGTACGGGCTGTGCGGCCGGCGGAAGGCGAGCACCATCCCCTCGTCCAGGTCCGGTCGGTGGTACTGGGAGGCGATCCAGTCGTGCAGGTCGCGGGAGTACGGGAGCAGCGGGTACCACGCCCCGATGAGCAGATGGCGGACGGCGCGGTAGCGATCCAGGAGTCGTTTCCCGGTCTGGGCGTCAAAATCGGGAGCGTCCGCGATCCAGCCCAGACAGAGGGAGGAGGCCAGGGTTGAGTGAAACGAATACTCGTCCAGCCGGCTGAGGTGGGCGACGAACAGGTTGTTGGGGAGGTACTGGCTGAGTCCCCAGAGGCTCGCCTGATCGACTTCGTTATCGAACCAGTAATCGGTCTTCTGGTGGATGTGTAGCCGCATGATCGTCTCGAGGTCGATGCGCCGTCCGCCGCTGGCGCATTCCTCGCGGAGGCTGTCCGGCCAGGTCTGGGCGATCCGGTCCCAGTAGGCGTACAGCCCTTCGATGTACTTCATCTCGGTGATGCCCTGGCGGTCGGGCGCGTCGTTGTCCCGCCAGTACGGGAGCGGGTCGATGTTGAAGTCCTGCCGGTAGACCCGGAACCCGGGCAGATCCATAAACCCTTTCACGATAGAGAAGAAGTAGTCCTGCACCTCGGACAGGCCGAAGTTCAGCAGGCAGGCGTTCCGTCTTCCCCCGGCTCTGGAGCTGTGCAGGATCCATTCCGGATGGTGGGTGTAGAGCCATGTGCCCTCCATCACCCGCTCCGGCTCGAACCACAGGCCGTAGATCATGCCGTGGTCTTTCGCAGCCGACGCCACCGGCCCCATCCCGTCGGGGTAGGCGTCCCGCCGCGGCGTCCAGTTCCCCGCACCCTCCGGCCAGCCCCCCTCGAACCAGCCCGCGTCGGTGATGACCGCCTCCAGGCCGAGCGGGGCGTACGCCTTGATGAGGGAGATTTGATTCTCCGCGTCACACTCGTTGAGCCAGTGGCCGCCGCGCGTGAAGCAGGTGTTGCAAAACAGCGTCGGGAGCAGTTTCTCGCCGTTCCGCACGGCCGCGTAATGCCGATAGATCACCTGGCGAAACCGGGCGTGGCTGTCGAGCACATCCCCGGGCCACGCCAGCACGAGCATCCGGGGGGAGCGCACCCGCTCCCCCGGACGCAGCCGGAAATGGGTGAGTTCCAGGCCCGCCCTGAGATGCAGGCACCCATCCTCCTGGCAGCTCACCACCGCCCGCCACTGGCCGGACCAGCCGACCGCTACGACGAGCGTCCCGGCGCCGGTCTCGACCGTGAAGAACGGGAAATCCCGGTTCGACGAACGGCCGCCGCCCCCGCCTAAATGCTCATGATGCCCGGGGGGGATGCCGACGGTCCGGACCTCGAAATCGGTCGGGTTCGATGGCGCGCCATTCGTCCGGTGCAGCCGGTAGGGAGGCGTGTCGCGCAAGGGCGACTGGCAGGCCAGGTCGAGGGCCTGGACATCTTCGATGATGGGAGTCTCGACCGCGCCGGTGTTCTCGAAATACACCACCCACTCTAACGCCGGGTCGTCAGCGAACCGGATGGCGTCCCACTCGACCCGCAGCCCGGTGTCCGGGTCGGTCCAGACGGTCGTGGTCATTGTCTGAGTGGCGTCCAGGGTGGTGGAGTGCTGCTGCTGAGGCCAGGCATCGAGGAGACTGTCGGCCGGCCGGCCGCCGTACGTGAACGAGAACGGGTACCGGGAGACCAGATTGGGGATGACGGCCGGGGTCATCTCATCGCGTCTCATCGGGGTTGCTCCTCGAAGGTCATTGCGTGCCAAAGCAGAACGCGGGACGTACCGGATGAACCCCAGCATACCCAATTCCGGGGCCGGGCGCAAGAGTTTTCTTGCCCGACGGGACGGCCGGGCAAAAATTTCGGTCTTTGTCCGAAAAAAGACTTGACAGAACACTACATATTGTGTTATTTTGGAAGCTACCCTACAATGGGTAGGGTTTCGCTCCCCCATCGTGCCTGTGCGACGCCAGACCGAAAAACAGGCTTGACGACTCAACATCAGTTTAGTATATTGATTACTGTCCCTCCTCCTGGGATCACGCTACCGATGCGCTGCCCGGCCTGTGGAACGCCCGATAGTCGTGTGGTCGATTCTCGCACGGCGCAGAGTGGACGGGCCATCCGACGGCGCCGAGAGTGCGTCACGTGCGGGAAGCGGTTCACGACGTACGAGACGATCGAAGAAGGGGAATTGGTCGTCATCAAATCGGATGGCCGGCGGGAACCGTTCGACCGGAACAAGGTGTTTCGGGGCATCCAGATCGCGTGTACGAAGCGGCCGATCTCGACCGATCAGATCGAGGAGATCGTCGACCGGGTGACGTTCCATGTGACCAGCTTAGGAGAGCGCGAGGTCAGCACGAAGCGCATCGGCGAACTGGTCATGGAGGAGTTACGGAAACTCGATGAGGTGGCGTTCGTCCGGTTCGCGTCGGTCTACCGGGAGTTCAAGGACCGTGGGGAATTCTTAGAGGAGTTACGGCATTTAGACAACCCGCGCGGGGAGCGTCCATAACGGCGCCCCGCCATACTCTTGACGACATCACAGATCGCGACTCGATACATTGTTATCCATTGAGGAGGAGAGACGATGGCCACAGAGGAGATGGGTTCACAACTCGCAACGCAGACGCCGGCGGTCGAGGTCCGCAACGGACACGGCAAGCGCAACGGGCACGGCAAGGCGGGCAGCCAGACGAAGAAAGGCCGACGGGCCAGCGCGAAGAAGCGCGGTGGGCTGACCGTCAGGCGGCAGTACACCGTGCCCGGCGTCGACCCGTTCGACCAGGTGGAGTGGGACCGCCGGACGGCGACGATCACCGGGGAGAGCGGCGAGGTCGTGTTCGAGCAGAAGGATGTGGAGGTGCCCACGTTCTGGTCGCAGTTGGCGACGAACGTCGTCGTCTCGAAGTACTTCCGCGGGCCGCTCGGCACCCCGCAGCGGGAGCGCAGCGTCCGCCAGATGATCAGCCGGATCACGAACACCCTGACCGGCTGGGGCCGCGCCCAGGGCTACTTCGCCACCCCGGACGACGCGGCCGCGTTCCATGCGGAACTGACCCACATCCTCCTCAACCAGAAGGCGACGTTCAACAGCCCGGTGTGGTTTAATGTCGGGGTTGAGGAACACCCGCAAAGCTCGGCGTGCCAACCCTATCATGCGCTCGTTTCAACGCCGGACGGCATGATTCCGATCGGGCAGCTTGTCGAAGAAGGCCAGATCGGACATGAGGTCTATGACTCGAACGGCATCACACGGGTGATTGCGGTCAAGGCCAATGGGCAAAAGCCGATCTATCGGGTCACCCTTCGCAACGGCAACTTCATCGAAGCCACGCCGGATCATCTGGTCAAAGCCGTCTCAGAGCGACGGACTCAACCGGCTTGGCTGCGTGTGGATCAGCTCACGGATGGCATGCGGCTCCACCTTCATCCGCACAGAGCGAAGGTGACTGAGCCTGTTCTGGTCGCGTCTGGAGAGCTTCCCTCTTGGGAATCCTCTCCATTCTCAGTCATCGACCCGGTCGAAGAAATCGGCGACGAGCAACGAGTCCGTGAAGCCCAGGCGGCGCTGGCTGGCTGGCTCCAGGCGGATGGGTTCGTCGGTCAGTACAAGCATGGAACCAACACATCTCTCACGATTGAGTTCCAGGTTGCCAATGATGAAGAGTATGCCTGGATCATCGAACGCCTCGACCTCGTCTTCGGGGATGTTCATCGGCACGTCCGTGAAGTCGAAACAAAGGATAAGACGCTTCATGTCCGCAGGATTCGATTGTACGGTAAGGTCCTGCGTGAGTTCGTCGTGGAATGGGACCTGCTGGCGCGTGGGACCGAGATCCGCGTGCCTTCGAGGCTCTGGAAGGCTTCACGTGGCGAGATTGTCGCGTACCTGCGCAGTGTTTTCCAGGCAGATGGGTACGTGACCATCCGCCGTGATCAAGATCGTGGACAGGAAAGCAGCCACATCGCGGTCGCTGTCATCGGTGAGCGGTGGACTGAGGACTTGCAGTTGTTGCTGAATGTCATGGGGATCTATTCCCGCCGTCTGCCCAAGATGGATCGTCGGAGCAACCGTCATGATCTCTACGAGGTGCAGATTAATATTGGCTCAGAACGAACACGGTATGCTGAACTGGTCGGGTTTATCAGTGAGGAGAAGCAACGCCGATTGCGTGAGTCATTGAGTCTGCCACGCCAGAAGAACTGTGGCGATCTGAGAGAGGAAGAGATCGTCTCTATCGAATCTCTCGGCATCCAGGATGTATACGATATCCAAACTGAGTCGGGCGAGTACCTCTCCAATAACGTGGCTGTCCATAACTGCTTCATCCTTTCCGTCGACGACACGATGGAATCGATCCTCGACTGGTGCAAGACGGAAGGGATGATTTTCAAGGGCGGCTCCGGGTCGGGCATCAACCTGTCGAAGATCCGGTCGTCGAAAGAGACGCTCTCCGCCGGCGGCCAGGCGTCCGGGCCGATCTCGTTCATGCGGGCGGCGGACTCCGTCGCCGGGTCGATCAAGTCGGGCGGGAAGACCCGGCGGGCAGCGAAGATGGTCGTCCTGAACATCGACCATCCGGACGTCGTCGAGTTCATCTGGTGCAAGGCGACGGAGGAGAAGAAGGCCTGGGCCTTAGGCGCGGCGGGCTGGGACATGTCCCTCAACGGGGAGGCGTGGAGTTCGATCCAGTTCCAGAACGCGAACAACTCCGTCCGGGTGACGGAGGAGTTCATGCGGGTGTACGACCAGGGAAAGGACTGGCCGCTGCGGGCGGTGACGACCGGGAAGGTGCTGGAGACGCACCCGGCGCGCGATCTGATGCGATGGATCGCGGAGGCGGCCTGGCAGTGCGGCGATCCGGGCATGCAGTACGACACGACGATCAACGACTGGCACACCTGCCCGAACAGCGGGCGGATCAATGCGAGTAATCCGTGCTGCATCACCGGTGACACCCTCATCGCGGTAGCAGATGGACGCAACGCTGTGCCGATCCGAGAGTTAGTTGGACAGGAGGTTCCAGTCTATGCTTGGGATCACCGGACGTGTAAGACTGTTATCGCAAGGATGTGGAACATCGGTATCAAGCGGCAGCAGGTGCCTGTCTATCGTGTGACATTGGATGATGGTTCATCCTTCCGCGCCACTGATGACCATCTCATTATGCTTCGTGATGGGTCGTATCGGCAGGTTAAGGATTTGAAAGCAGGCGATTCACTGAATCCATTCCATTCCAAGATCCGCCAACCGCCTGACATACGTACTGCACGCCGCTACGTCTACACAGGTCAGGGTTGGCGGGCGCAGTATCGCTGGGTCTGGGCAGCAGTCCACGGTAAGAAGCCTGAAGGTTATCACCTTCACCATCGAGATTTCAACAGCCTGAATGATCGCCTGGACAACTTGCAATTACTGATACCAGAGGA
>JACQVL010000334.1 GCA_016209865.1 Candidatus Latescibacterota bacterium
ATCCGGTTCGGCCCGCCGCCTAAGATCATCACCGTCTTCCGTTGCTTCGGCCGGGCTTCGCTCTCCGTCTCGTACGTCGAATAGTAATACGGGGTCATCGCCTCGAACTCGGCCGCGCACGTGTCCACCGTCTTGAACACCGCCCGGATGCCCTGCTCGATCCGGGCCGCCCGGGCCGTCTTTTCATCCGTCCCGAGCAGATGGGCAAGCTGCACGTCGGAGAACCCCAACCGCTTCGCCTCGCGCAGCACGGTACGCGGGGGGATCGTCCCCCGGGCCGCCCGGAGGGTCTCTTCGAACTCGACGAGTTGCCTGATGTTGTGCAGGAACCACGGGTCGATCCACGTCAGCCGGTTGATGTCCTCGACGGACAGGCCGACCTGGAACGCGGTCCTGATCTCAAACAGCCGCTCGGCCGTCGGGACGGCCAGCTTCGCCCGGATCGCTTCCCGCGCCGCCTCGCGCTCTTCGGCGGTCATCTTCTGCACAACAATCGTGTCTTTCCCGTCCCCGCCCAGCCCGTACCGGTCGATCTCCAACGACCGAATCCCTTTCTGGAGGGCTTCCTTGAACGTCCGGCCGATGGCCATCGTCTCCCCGACCGACTTCATCTGCGTGCCTAAGCGCCGGTCGGCCGCCGGGAATTTCTCGAACGCCCACCGCGGAATCTTCACGACGACGTAGTCGATCGTCGGCTCGAACGACGCGGGCGTCTCGCGGGTGATGTCGTTCGGGATCTCGTCTAAGGTATACCCGACGGCCAGCTTGGCGGCGATCTTGGCGATCGGGAAGCCGGTCGCCTTCGACGCGAGCGCCGAGCTGCGGGAGACGCGCGGGTTCATCTCGATGGCGAGCATCCGGCCGTTGTCCGGGCTGATGGCAAACTGGATGTTCGACCCGCCCGTCTCCACCCCGATCTCCCGGATGATGCGGATGGCCGCGTCCCGCATCGCCTGGTATTCTTTGTCCGTCAGCGTCTGCGCCGGCGCGACGGTGATGCTGTCCCCGGTGTGGATGCCCATCGGGTCGAAATTCTCGATCGAGCAGATGATGACGACGTTGTCGGCTAAATCGCGCATCACTTCCAGCTCGAATTCCTTCCACCCGATGACCGACTCTTCGATCAGGATCTCGCTGATCGGGCTCATCGACAGCCCCCACCGGACCGCCTCCTCGTACTCCGCTTCCGTGAACGCGGTGCTCCCGCCCGTTCCGCCCAACGTGAACGCCGGACGGATGATCGCCGGGTAGCCGATGTCCTTGACGACCTCCCAAGCCTCCTCGACCGTCCGGGCGAACCCGCCTTCTGGCACCTCTAAGCCGATCCGGCGCATCGCCGCCTGGAACAGCTCCCGGTCCTCCGCCTTCTTGATCGCGCCGAGCTTCGCCCCGATCAGCTCGACCCCGTACCGGTCGAGCACCCCGCTCTCCGCCAGCTCGACGGCGACGTTGAGCGCCGTCTGGCCGCCGAGAGTCGGCAGCAGCACGTCCGGCCGCTCCCGTTCGATGATCTTCTCGACGAACTCCGCCGTGATCGGCTCGATGTACGTCCGGTCGGCCATGTCCGGGTCGGTCATGATCGTCGCCGGGTTGCTGTTGATGAGGACGACGTGAAACCCTTCTTCCCGCAGCGCCCGGCATGCCTGGCTGCCGGAGTAGTCGAATTCACACGCCTGGCCGATGACGATCGGCCCGGAACCCACGATGAGGATTTTGTGAATATCGGTGCGTTTGGGCAAGGTTAAGAAATCCTTAATAAGGTCGAAGGACGAAGTAAGGACGAAAGCAGAAGGTCGAAAGAAACCTGAAAAGGCTTCCCTGTTCGTACGCTGACGTTCTCCTTCATCTCTCTTTGTTTTTTCGTCCTTCGTCCTTCATCCTTGCTTTTTAGTGCGTCATCGCATACACCGCGATGTTGATCCCCAGTTTATACGCCGCGACCGCATACTCTCTCGGATAGATGGGGTTGGCCGCGTTCTCCCATCCATCGCTGATATCCGTGTTCCAATTGACCATCACGATCACCCGTCCCCGGTCATCCGACAGCCCGTAACAGAGCGGTTCTCCCGGATAGAAAATCGTGCCGAACGGGGTCCCGGCTGGAATCTTTTGATACTCGTCGATGTCGTAAAAGCTGTGGAAGAGCGGATGGTCGGTTCTCAGCGGCTGGAGCGTCTTCGTGGGAAACACTTTCTTCAGTTCTCCGGCGAAATGACGTAACCCCTCCTCCCCACGGGCATCATCGACTAAGAGAAACCCCCCGCGAGTCAAGTATTCTCGGAGTCCGTCCACTTCCTCCGGGGTGAAGACCACGTCCTGCACCTCGCACAGGTAGGCGAACACATACTCGTTCAGCCGCGAGTCCGTCAGCTCGACGATCCCGCCATCCACCGCCCGGTCGATATCCCGCACGACGTCGATCGTCGTGTGTTCCTGGAGCTGCCGGAGGAGGTTCGCCTCGTTGACCGGATAGTCGTGGTTCCAGGCGTCCGGTCCCGTGAACCACCCGCCGCCTTGCGTCCACCGGATGCGGGCGATGGCGATGCGGTTGGACTCGGCCGCCGGCCCGGTGCTGGCCACCGTCACCGTCGAGAGCAGCACGGTGAGACCCAGGACGAGGGACATGCGTCGGAACATCAGAACCTCTCACTCCACCGCGCTCAACAAAATTCGCTGCGCCGCTTCGTAGTTGGGCGCGATCTCTAAGGCGTGCAGGGCTTCACGTTTCGCGTCCGCTTTCAGGCCGGCCAACAGGTAGGCGCGGGCCAGGTTGCAGTACGCCTCCGCCCGGTCGGTCGTCTCGATCCCTAACGCCGCTTTGTACTCGGTGATGGCCAGGCCGAACAGCTTTTTCGCCTCGTACGCCGCCCCCAGCCCGTTCCGGACGTCCGGGTCGAACGGGTTGATCATCACCGCGCGCGAGAGGACACGAATGACATCGGCATCCCGGTTGCGCTCTGCGTACCGCCGGGCAAGCTCCTTGTTCGCATCCAGGTTATCCTCATCGATGGCGGCCAGGGCTTCTAACTCACGGATGACGGCCGCGTCGTCTCCCCGCTTTCGGTAGACGGTCGCCAGCAGCCGGTACGGGTTCTCCCCGTGCACGTACTTCGGCATCAGGACGCGCGCCCGCGTTAGATGCTGGATCGCCTCGTCCTCGTCCCCGCGCGAAAGGAGGAGTTGCCCCAGCAGCAGATGGGCGTGAAAACTGCCCGGACTACGCTCGATCTCCTCCCGCAAATCCGACTCCGACAGTTCTTTTCGACCCTTTGGCGAGAACTGGAGCGCCGCCCGGTCCGACGCGGTCCGTTGTTTCGCGTACGCTAAGAACCCCTCGTCGAACGCCTGGAGCGAGACGTTCAGCACAGCGCGCACCACCTCCTCGGTCGTCCGATCCTCCCCGTACAGCCGGAGCATCTTCAGGAGGGCGTCGAACCCGTGCTGCTGGACGATGTACTCGACGACGATCGACGCCTGGTAGTACGAGAGGACGACCTGATCCATCGTCTTCGGACGGGTGAACCCGCTGTTGAGGTCGCTCACCTTCAGGAGCTGGTTGCGCTCGACGGCAGTAGCGAACTCCGGGGCGAGGTCGAGGTCCCACTCCGGCCGCGCCCGCCGCGCCTCGTACACCGCGATCCCCTCGGCCAGCCACCGGGGGACCCGGTTACGGGTGAGCTGCAGGTGGAGGGCGTGGGCAAACTCGTGCCAGAGGGTCTGTCCCCAGTTAAACATCCCGCCCTGACGCGCCCGTGGGGAGTTGGCGACGATGACCTCGCCGAAGCACACCCCCAACAGCGCGCCCGCCCCAGTCAGCCCGGAGATGCGCACCGCGAAGTCCTTATGCTGCGGGAAGAGTTCGACGAGGATGGGCATCCTCGGCTCGAACTCGTACCGGGGGGAGACCGTCCGGTACGCCTCTTCGAGCAGGTCGATCGCCAGCGACCCGTAGACCGGGTCTTCATCCTTGTGCATCTTGAGGATGAAATGCTGGCTCTGACGAGTGGCGTAGTCTTTGAACGAGTCGAACAGGTTCAGGGTGTTGAGCGTCCAGATGTTGAACGAATCGTGCTCGAACGCTTGGTCGAGGTACTGCCGTCCCTCCTCCTCCTGGCCGACGCGGGAGAGGTTGATCCCTACATTCGCGTATGCCGTCCACAACTCAGGGTCGAGCTGGATGGCTTTCTTGTCCATCTCGATGGCCTCGTGGAACCGGTACCGGCGGGCTAAATTTTCCGCGATCGTGGCGTACAGCTCCCCGTAGGAGGGGTTGACTGCGAGCACACGCTGGCACTCGGCCTGGAACCCCGCCTCGTCCCGCATCCCCTGATAACACGCGGCGAGCAGCGACCGCGTCATCGGAGACGACGGGTTCACTTCTAAGGCCTGCTTCAACTGAGCGACCGCCGCGGCGTACTGCTCATCGATCAGGTACAGGCGGGCCAACAGGCGGCGCGCCTCGACCAGCTTCGGGTTGATGGTGAGCGCCTTCTGGCAGCCCGCTTCCGCCTGCGATCCCCGGTCTTCCATCTGGCATTCCGCCAGGCCGACTAAGGCAGCCGGGGACGACGGGTTGATCTTGAGCGCATCCTGGAACACCCCGGCCGCATCACGCCGGTTGTATTTCGTGAGGAAGAGATACCCCCAGGCGACGTACGCCTCGATGTGCCTGGGGTCGAGTTGCGTCGCCTCGGCGAACAGATCATTCGCGTCATGGAACATCCCTAAATGCTGGGCCGCCACCGCGACCGCCGCGACCCCGTCCCCATCCCGCGCTCCGCCCGTCCGGTAGAGTTGAACGAGGTCCTCGAACATCCGCCGGGCGTCCGCCTTGCGGCCGGTCTCTTCGTACATCAGGCCGAGGTCAAGCCGCGCGCGCGGCCGGGCACCGGGGGACGACAACGCCCGTTGCAGCGACGCCCCTGCTTCGGCGTACCGGCCGCGGAGGGCCAGGAGTTCGCCGACCGTCCGGTGCGCGTCCGCCGACGCAGGGTCGATCTCGACCGCCTTCCGCGCCTGGACGTCCGCGTCGTCGTACCGGCCGGTCGTCCGGTACGTCCGGCTCAGGCCGAGGTACGCCTCAACCTGGCGCGGCTGGAGACGGATCGCCTCCTGGTACTGCTGGATCGCCTGGTCGTACTGGCCGGACGTCTCAGCATCCTGCGCGGCCGTCAGGGGATCGCTCGACCGCTGGCCGTGCGCGCTGCAGTTCCACCCGGCCGTAACGAGGAGGATCAGGATGATGATGGACGGATGACGCTGTACCATAAGAGACCTCTCTGGCTCGACCCTTCCATCACGTCAAACTTTTCAATATAGATTCTCCCGGAAGCCTGTCAAGAGAATACTCCCCAGCGCCTGAGACGGCGTCAGGAGCGGGCGTTCCCGGCCGCGACGGATCGTCGGTTCGAGGCGAAACGACCGCCCGTCCGTCCGCAACACGACCGCCCCGGCCTCATCCGTCCGGTAGACCGCTGTGCCCAGCCGTCGGTACCGGTCGATCACCTGCGGGTCGGGATGGCCGAACCGGTTCCACGCGCCGACGGAGATGACCGCCGCACGCGGCCGGACCGCCTCCACCCAGGTCAGCCCGCTGGAGGTGCTGCTCCCGTGATGGGGGACTTTGACGACCGTGCTGCGGAGTGGGACGTCCTGCTCGATCAACCCGGCCTCTGCCGGGTCCTCGACGTCGCCCGTCAACAGCACGCTGATCGCCCGGTAGTCGAGCCGGAGGACGACCGACGCGTTGTTCAGCCCGTACGGCGGGTCGCCCGTCGAGCCGGTGAAGTCGGACGACGGGTGGAGGATCACGCCCCGGACGTCCCCCATCCCCCTGAGACTGTCCCCGGCGGCGGTCGTCCGGTACCGCACCCGCCGGGCTTTGATCGCATCGAGCCAGTGTCGAAACGCCGGCGTCTCCGGGGCGATCCCGCTGTCGATCACCTCATCCACCCCTACCCCCTCCAGCACCGCCGGGAGCCCGCCTAAGTGGTCGTTGTGCGGGTGCGTCAACAGCACCGCGTTGACGCGGCGGCTCCCCATGAACCGCAGGAACGGCAGGACGACCCGTTCCCCGGCGTCGAACTCCGGCTCCCGGTTCCCCCCGTCGACGAGCAGGACGTACCCGTTCGGACACTCCACGACGACCGCGTCCCCCTGACCGACGTCGAGGAACGTCACGACGAGGTCGCGCGGTCTCAGGAACATCTCCCATCCCAGTCCGGCCAGCCCGACGACCAGGAGCGCGACCAGCCCGCGCCGGCCGACGGGAGAGCGGGGCGGATGGATGATCAGCAGGAGAGTCAGGTAGTACCCCGCCATCACCGCCAGGGGCGGCCTGGACACGATGAGCGACGCCGACGGGATCGAGGCGCCCACCGCCGCAACGTGCATCATGCCCTGGAGCGCCAGCCAGTTGGCCGCGCTGAACAGCCGGGCGACCTCGACGCTGATCAGCCCGGACAGGACGGTCGCGCTCCCAAGCGCGGTGGCGATGAGGACGAGCGGGGCGACGAACAGGTTGGCCGCCGGGGCGATCAACGACACCTTAGAGAACGCCCACGCGATCAGCGGCAGTGTCCCGACCTGAGCGGCGGACGAGACGACCAGCCCCTCGATCAGCCAGCGCTTCCACCAGGTATTCGCCCGTCGGAGCCCGGCGGGCAGCCGCTCCCGCATCCACGGGTAGACGACGATCAAGGATAGGGTGGCGGCGAAGGAGAGCTGAAAACTCAGGTCGAACACCGCCTGCGGCCAGAGGATGAGGATCAGGAGGGCGGCGACCGACAGGACGTTGAGCGGGTCCGTCTGCCGGTCGATCAGGTTGGCGATCAAGAACAGCCCCGCCATGATCGACGCCCGGACGACCGACGGGGTGAGGTTCGTGATGAAGGCGTACAGGATGATGACGACCAGCGTCCCGACCGTGGCCGGCGTCCGTGGAAGCCGCAACAGTCCCAGCACCGTCATGGCGATGATGGCGATCAGCCCGACGTTGAACCCTGAGACCGCCAAGAGGTGGGTCAGTCCCGTGTCCGAGAACGCCGACAGGATGTCCTCGGGGAGCGCCTGTTTTTCCCCTAACAGGACGCCTTTCAGGAGCGCGGCAGACGGGCCGCGGAGGGTGGCGTCGATCGTCCGCTCGGCCGCCTGCTTCATCGGACGGATGAGGAAGGTGTGGAACGTCGGGGCCGTCCGGCGGGACAGGATCGTCAGGCGCGCCGGGTCTCTGACGCTCATCAGGCCCGCGATCCCGTGCTGCTCGTAGAAGGCGCGGGCATCGAACCCACCGGGGTTCCGGGCCGGGTCGGGACGCCTGAGCCGGCCGGTGACGCGCACCCGGTCGCCGTACGCGCATGAGGTCCGAGGCGCTCCGAGCCGGACGAGCAACCGCCCGGTGAGCCGCACCGGATGCCCGCCGATCACGGCCTGCGAGGCCTCGACCGTCACCAGCGTGTACCGCTCGCGGCAGTCCGGGTCGGCCGCGACCGTTCCGGCGATGGTGATCGGCTCCGGGAGGTCGCAGACCCGGCTGAGATGATGGCGTGACGCGACCCCGGTCCGGACGGTATACCAGAACGCGCTCGCGCTCAGGAGGCTCAGGCAGGCGCAGAGGGCGATCACCCGTGGCAGTGTGGGATGGCGACGCCCCAGCCAGACGGCCAGCGTCCCGGAGAGCAGGCCTCCTGCAAGGAGAGGGAACAGCGGAAGCGTGAGATAGTGGTCGGCCAGCAGACCGCAGAGGAAGACGAGCACCACAGTCAGGGCCGGACGGCGCATGCCGGCACACCCAGATGGCGAGATGTTGGAAAAGAAGGGGCAACGTTCGTTTTCTCTGGATTAGTCGGAGGGAGAAGAAAAATCTCGGAGGGAGGGAAGCAGGGGCGAAAAGAAGACCAGGGGTCAGGAATCAGGGGTCAGGGGTCGGTACCTGCTTTTTGTCTTTTTCCGAACCCCCAATCCCGAATCCCGAACCCCGAGTCCTCTCATGCTTGCTTGCGCGGCGCGTCCGACTCGACCTGCCCGTCTTTCAGCCGGACAATCCGGCGGCTGTGTTCGGCGATGTTCTCTTCATGCGTGACCAGAATGATCGTATGACCACTCTGGTTAAGCTGATCAAACACGACCATGATTTCTTCGCCTGTTTTGCTGTCGAGGTTCCCGGTCGGCTCGTCGGCAAGGATGATCGAGGGGTTGTTGACGAGCGCCCGCGCGATCGCGACCCGCTGCCGCTGGCCGCCGGACAGTTCGTTCGGCCGATGGCGCATCCGGTCCTGCAGGCCGACCGCTTTCAGCGCCGCGATCGCCAGTTGCCGTCGTTCTTTTCCCGGTATCCCCCGGTAGATCAACGGGAGCTCGACGTTGTGGAGGGCATCCGCACGCGGCAACAGGTTGAACGTCTGGAAGACGAACCCGATCTCCCGGTTGCGAATCCGGGCGAGGTCGTCGTCGGAGAGCTGACTCACGACCTCGCCGTTCAACTCGTATACCCCGCTCGTCGGCGTATCCAGGCATCCGATGATGTTCATCAGCGTCGATTTGCCCGACCCGGATGGCCCCATGATGGCCACGTACTCGCCCCGCGTGATCTCGATCGATACCCCGCGTAACGCCCTGACCTCTTCCGCCCCCATCTGGTAGACTTTTTCCAGGTCTGTGACGTGGATGAGCGAACGGTCGTGACCGTTGTCAGCCATTGGCCTTCCTCTGTCCGTCAGAAAACGAACTCACCCCGTGAAGCATCAATCCTTCCAGGTTTCTCAGCGCTATCAGTAAGTATGACTGTTAAATGGGCAGAAAGGTTTCATGGGGAAGATGAGAGGAGGATGCACGCACGGAGTTTTCTCATCACTCGTCACTGGTCACTCGTCACTGATGTTCCCGCCTCTCACGCCATCTCATCCATCTGAATCTTGACGACTTCATCGATATGCACCCGGGTGATCAGTCCCAACCGCATAGCCGCCTGACCGAGCCGTTCAACCCCTTTCTTCTGCGCCTTGAGCGCCTGGTCGAGTTGTTCCTCCGTGATGAATCCTTCATCCACCATGATCTCTCCGATTCGTCTGCGCATTTCGTGACTCCCCCTCCTTGATGACCATCTTTCGGTCAGAGCCTGTCGTGCAGCCAGCCACTCTCCATACCAGACCACCAATCTAACGCAGCCCATCACATTTCGCAAGACCCTTTTTTTTATTGACAATACCCGGCTTCTCCCATAAGATGTGTCGGAAGTTTTTAAGGGGAGAGAAAAAGCTTGCGGCTGATTCAGACGTTTGTATATTTGTACGGCTGTGTCGTCCGGGGAAGACCCGACTGGCTTCTGGATGAACCGGCTGAATTGACCCATCCAGAGGGGACCGTGTTGAGAGGGGTCGTGGGATGCTGACCGATTACATCAGTGTGCTGGTGTTCACCGTCGTGGCCGTCGCGTTCGTCGCCATCAACCTGTTTCTGAGCCGGCTGCTCCGGCCGCGCAACCCTTACCCGGAGAAACTCACCTCGTACGAGTGTGGGGAAGACCCGGAAGGCCAGTCCTGGATTCAGTTTAACATCCGGTTCTACGTGGTCGCGCTCATCTTCCTGATCTTCGAAGTGGAAATCGCTTTCCTCTACCCCTGGGGCGTGGTGATGAAGCAGCTCGGCCTGGCGGCGTACCTCGAAATGGCCGTCTTCATTCTCATCTTGGGGGCCGGGTTCGTGTACGTGTGGAAGAAAGGCGATCTGGAGTGGGTGAAGGAGTCGGACGTGATCGCCGTCTTAGAGCGCCGGCAGGCTGAGGAAGAAGCCCAGCGAGCACGACGGACGAGTCCGCGCGACCTGCCCGAAGCAGTGACGAGTGACCAGTGACGAGTGACGAGAAAGACCGGAGATTCGGAGGCATGAGGATGGCCGAGATCGTTGGTCAGGACCTGGATGTTATAGATAAAGAACTCGAAGGCAATATCGTCTTCACCACCCTCGATAAGGCGGTCAACTGGGCGCGACTGTCGGCCATCTGGCCGATGACGTTCGGTCTGGCCTGCTGCGCGATCGAGATGATGGCCACCGGGGCCTCCCGGTACGACCTCGACCGCTTAGGGGTGATGTTTCGTCCCAGCCCTCGCCAGTCCGACCTGATGATCGTCGCCGGGACGGTGACGATCAAGATGGCCTCCCGCGTGAAGCGGCTATACGATCAGATGCCCGACCCCAAGTGGGTCATCTCGATGGGCAGTTGCGCGACGAGCGGCGGGCCATACTGGCAGTACGGGTACCACGTCCTGAAAGGGGTAGATCGAGTCATCCCGGTCGACGTGTACGTCCCCGGCTGCCCGCCACGGCCCGAGGCGCTCATCGAGGGGATTCTCACCCTCCAGCGGAAGATTCGGACACAACGGAAGACGTTGCGCATCTTTCACCTGTTCGACAGGGATCAATGATATGGACGCGTCCGCCATCTACGACACGCTCAAAGCCCGGTTCGGGGACGACATCCTGGGGTTCAACGGCGAGGGGATCGATCCCTCCATCACCGTGGCTCCGGCCGCGCTCGACCGGGTCGCCTCGTTTCTGAGCGATGAGCCGGCCTTCGCCTTCGATGCGCTGATGTGCCTGAGCGGGGTCGATCATGGGTCTGGCAAAGACCTCGGCGTCGTCTACCACCTCCACTCGATGACCCACCGCCATACGATCACGCTGAAAGTGGACGTCCCGCGCGACGCCCCGCACGTGCCGACCGTCGAACACGTCTGGAAGACGGCCGACTGGCACGAGCGGGAAGCCTACGACATGGTCGGGATCATCTTCGACGGCCACAGCGACCTGCGCCGGATCCTCTGCCCGGACGACTGGGAAGGTCATCCGTTGCGGAAGGATTATCACACGCAGGAATACTACACGATCGGTGGAAAGCCGGTGAGGGTGCCAGTCTAATGAGTGACAAGTGACGAGTGACCAGTGACGAGTAAAACAATTCCTGCGGCAAGCTGTAATCTGAACCTACTCTTAACTCGTCACTCGTCACTGCTTTTGAGGAGCCGTTATGGCCGTTCAGACCGAAGAAATGGTCCTCAACATGGGCCCCCAGCATCCCAGCACGCACGGGGTGTTGCGCTTAGCGTTGCGGACCGACGGGGAGATCGTCACGCAGGTCACTCCCCACATCGGGTACCTCCATCGCTGCTTCGAGAAACACGCGGAGAACCTCCCGTACCAGCAGGTCATCCCGTTCACCGACCGGATGGACTATTTAGCGTCGATGAACAACAACTTAGGGTATGTGGTGACGGTCGAGAAACTGATGGGACTCGACATCCCGGAACGGGTGGAGTACATCCGGGTCCTGATGGCCGAGTTCAACCGGATCGCCAGTCACCTGATGGCGCTCGGCACGTACGGGATGGACATCGGCGCGTTCACCCCGTTCCTGTTCGCCTTCCGCGACCGGGAGATGATCCTCGACCTGTTCGAGATGGCCTGCGGGGCACGGCTGCTGTACAACTACATCTGGGTCGGCGGCCTCTCCCACGATCTGCCGCCCGGCTGGACGGAGAAGGCGATCGAGTTCCTCGACCAGTTCGAGCCGCGGATCGAGCGGGAGTACAACCCGCTTCTTTCGTACAACAAAATTTTTATTGAACGCACCGCAAAGGTGGGAATTCTGCCGCCGGAGACGGCCATCTCGTATGGGGTGACCGGGCCGAACCTGCGCGGGTCGGGGGTGAAATGGGACCTGCGCCGGGATGAGCCGTATTCGATCTACGACCGGTTCGAGTTCGAGGTCCCGGTCGGGCACGGCGAGTTCGGGCCGCTCGGCAGTTCCTGGGATCGGTACTACGTGCGTATCCTGGAGATGGCGGAATGTGTGAAAATCCTGCGTCAGGCGCTCGCCCAACTCCCGCCCGGCGACGTGAAAGCGGCCATTCCCAAGAACGTCAAGCCGCCGGTGGGTGACTGTTACGTGCGGACGGAGAACCCACGCGGGGAGCTGGGTTTCTACCTGATCAGCGACGGGTCGCCCAAGCCGTACCGCCTGAAGGTGCGGTCGCCGTGTTTCACCGCCATCAGCGCGCTGGATATCATGTCGCGAGGGGGCATGATCGCCGACCTGATCGCCATCGTGGGCAGCCTCGACATCGTGTTGGGAGAGATCGACCGGTAGGATCGCTGGCAACCACGAAGATCACGAAGACCACGAAGTAAAAACTGTCGTGAACCTCTTCGTGTGCTTCGTGTCCTTCGTGGTTCGTTTAAATTTTTAGGTTCATCCGACATTTTTACGGATCACGCTGATGAGAGTTTGATGATCAAAACAGGTCATCCGTAGGGGCGATCCTTGTGATCGCCCGCATCGGGGCGAATACCAGATTCGCCCCGACAGGTTTTTACCGATTTGGGTCGTCAAATCTCATGAGGGGCGACCCGGTGAGTCGCCCAGGGCGAGGCACCGCCTCGTCTCTACAGTCTTGCCCATGATTCCCGCCAAAATCCCGGATGAGCCTCCCTTATTCAGTCGAGAAGACCGCCCCGTTCCTCGACGTTCCATAAACAAGAGTGGTTAATGAGCAGATTTGTACCGATAAACCTCCCGCTGCTCCTGAGTCTCATCCTCCTCATGCTCACCCGGACTCAGGCAATCACTTCGTCCCCTGTCTCTCCTCTCCCACCCGCCGATACCACCGCGATGGTGCTCGTCCCCGCCGGCTGGTTTGTGATGGGCAGCGATGAGGAGGCCGACGAACAACCGCTCCGCCGGGTGTACGTCGATGCGTTCTTCATCGACAAGCACGAAGTCACGAACGCCCAGTACAAACGGTTCTGCGATGAGATGGGAAGGCCATACCCGCCCGACCCCCATTGGGAGGGGGAGTACGCGAACTACGTTCTGAGCAAGCCGGACTACCCGGTGGTCAACGTCACCTGGGATGAGGCGAAGGCGTACGCGGAATGGGCGGGCAAGCGGCTGCCGACCGAGGCGGAGTGGGAAAAAGCGGCGCGCGGGACCGACGGGCGGACGTACCCGTGGGGGGATCAGTGGGATGTGACACGTGCCAACTTCGCCGACCGGCGGACCGATTTTCCCTGGAGTGATCCTCAGGCAGACGACGGCTACCCCTACACCGCGCCG
Organism: Candidatus Latescibacterota bacterium; assembly: GCA_016209865.1. Lineage (GTDB taxonomy): Bacteria > JAAXHH01 > JAAXHH01 > JAAXHH01 > JACQVL01 > JACQVL01. Next base: position 13,109 of record JACQVL010000334.1, read on the forward strand.
GTGGGACGCTACCCGCAGGGCGCCAGCCCGTACGGGGCGATGGATATGGCGGGCAACGTCCTGGAATGGGTAGCGGACTGGTACGCGCGCGACTACTACAGGTTCGCCCCGGATCGAAACCCCACCGGCCCGGCGCTCAACGCGGTGACCGCGTCCTATCGCGTGTTTATCGTGATGCGCGGCGGGTCATGGCTCTACCCGGCCGCTTCCCTGCGCGCGTCCGCCCGCCGGTTCGACGGCCCCGGCTTCCGGTTCGGGGATGTGGGGTTCCGGTGCGTCTGGAGTCGTGCCATTCCGTCCCTTCCATATTGAGCCAGGATAGTGTCTTGCCTTCATCCCAAAACGGATTGACACCCGCCAATACTGACTGTATTTTGTGTTTGCTTGAGTCTATCCTCGATTGATTGTACCGTCCGGAGCATGTCACAATGCCATCATTCACCCTCGTCTCCGATTACACCCCGCAGGGCGACCAGCCGACGGCGATCGCGGAGCTGACGGACGGCATCCTCCGCGGGGAGAAATACCAGTGCCTGCTCGGCATCACGGGGAGTGGTAAGACGTACACGATGGCGCACGTCATCGCCAACGTACAGAAGCCGACGCTCGTCATCTCCCCCAATAAGACGCTTGCGGCGCAACTGTACGGGGAGTTTAAGGGCTTCTTCCCGGACAACGCTGTCGAATATTTCATCAGTTATTACGATTACTACCAGCCGGAGGCGTACGTCCCGACGACGGACACGTACATCGAGAAAGACTCGTCCGTCAACGATGACATCGACCGGTTGCGGCTGCGGGCGACGAGCGCCCTCCTCGAACGCCGGGATGTCATCATCGTCGCGTCCGTGTCCTGCATCTATAACATCGGGTCGCCGGATGACTGGAAGGAGTACATCCTCTTAGCCGAGCGTGGCCATCCGCTCGACCGGGACGACCTGCTCCACCGGCTGGTCGAGATGCACTACAC
>JACQVL010000335.1 GCA_016209865.1 Candidatus Latescibacterota bacterium
CCGATGAACAGGTCCTCGACGCCGGTGCCGTCTAAGTTCGCCCGCTGGACCTTGGCGGCGTTCGGATTCGCCCAGTACATCTTGCCGCCGGCCACGTCCAGCGCAATGCCGGTGGGATTAAGCAACCCGGTGACCAGCTCCTCGACGCCGGTGCCGTCTAAGTTCGCCCGCCGGATCTTGCTGTCAGAGTCATCCGTCCAGTACATCTTGCCGGCGGCCACGTCCAGCGCAATGCCGACGGGCTCCGTCAATCCGGTGAGCACCTCCTCGAGGCCGGTGCCGTCCAGGTTCGCCCGCTCGATCTCGTTAAAACCAGGCCCAGACGGATCGTTAATATGGGTCCAGTATATCTTACTCTGCGCCAGCGCCATCACGGGAGAGCCGATGATCCCGACCAGACTGACCAGCAGCGCGAGGCTCAACACAAACCATTTGCCCGCTTTCATGGGTGACATCCTCCACGAGAAGGTTTCCTGATACGATGGACAATCGAGCGAGGGATGAAGGCTTATGAATGTTGATGAACAAATTCGGTCATCGGTTGGTGAATAGTAGGGGCGCAGAATTCTGCGCCCCTACAAAACCCCTACAACGATGCCCCATTTTGATCGTCAAAGACCATAAGAGGGGTGACCGCCACCTCCCTTCGGGACACGTCAGCGTCAGCGCGGTGTGCGCTCCCGGCGGGCCGGACTCCGTCCAGCGCGACCCGCCGAGCAGACTGAGATGAACGATAAACTGAGAGGAAACCGAGGCGAGACATCCAGTAAACCGACGACTTGCTGCTTACTACTTCCCCCAAGATAGGGTTCTCATCATCCGTAACGATGACGACCATCACCTGGGATGGGCAAAAGTCAATTTTCTGGTCAGGAAGGAGAAACAACCACTAATGAATTTTGACGACCAAAATCGGTAAAAACCTGTAGGGACGAATCTTGTATTCGCCCCGATGCGGGCGATCACAAGGATCGCCCCTACGGATGACCTGTTTTGATCATCAAATCTCATTAGAGGAATAGTCCCAATATAGTAGAGAGCTTATTGATTGTCAATAAAAAATCCGTCCGAACTCGTCACTCAAACAGTCCCGTCCCCGGCCTCAGATATTTTCTCGCCGCCTCCTCGTTCAACTCCACCCCCAGGCCTGGCGCGTCGGGCACGGTGATGTAGCCGTTCTGGATGAGCGGCGGGTCGGCCAGCACCAGCTCATGCCAGTGGGGCCGGTCGACCCAGTGCCACTCGATGACGAGGAAATTGGGGATGCTCGCGCAGACGTGACACGACGCGATCGTGCCGAGCGGGCCGCAGACGTTGTGCGGGGCGAACGAGATGTAGTACACCTCCGCCATGTTGGCGATCTTCCGGCATTCCGACAGCCCGCCGCATTTGGGGATGTCCGGCATGATGACGTCAACCGCCTGCTGCTCCAGCAGCTCCCGGAACCCATACCGCAGGTAGAGGTTCTCCCCGGTGCAAATGGGCGTCTTCGTCGACCGCTTCACCTCGCGCATCGCGTCGACGTTCTCCGGCGGGACGGGTTCTTCTAACCACATCAGGTCGTACGGCTCGAGCGCCTGCGCCACCCGGATGCCGGCGGACAGGTCGTACCGCCCGTGCATGTCGATGCAGACGTCGACCGCCGGCCCGACCGCCGACCGGATGGCCGCGACTTTGTCCACCATGCTGTGCAGCTCGCCCGGCGTGATCGACCAGTTCCATCGGTCGAGCTTATACGGACTGCTGCCGTCGTCGATGTCGAACTTGATGGCGTTGAACCCCATCGCCACGACCTCTCTGGCGCGCTTCGCGTACGATTCCGGGTTGTTCTCCTCCCCCGCGTGACAGTCGCAGTACACCCGGATCTTGTCCCGGAACTTGCCGCCGAGTAGCCGATAGACGGGCAGACCGGCCGCCCGGCCGGCCAGGTCCCAGAGGGCGATCTCGATCCCGGTGAGCGCAGTGACGACGTTCCCGGCGAGCGCCCCGTTAAAGATGTACGCACGACGGACTTTCTCGAAGAGGCGATCAACGTCTAATGGGTTTTCCCCGATCAGCATGTCCTTCATCGCGGCGACGAGCTGGGGTGCGCCGCTGCCGCCGTGGATACATTCCCCCGTCCCGGTGATGCCTTCGTCCGTGTACACCCGGACGAACAGGGAATACCCGTGGCCACGGACCTCTGCGGTGCGAATGTCGGTGATTTTCATGCGGCCCCTTTCAAGAGCAAGGACGAAGAGCGAAGGACGAAGGACGAAAAACAATACGGGCTGTTTTGTCCTTTTCGTCCTTTGTCCTTCGTCCTTGCCTTTTTTGTCCTTCGTCCTTAATTTTCATCCTTCGTCCTTGTTGTTCTCGTGCCTCATCAACTCATCCGTCAACGCCTGGACGCGCGGGATATCCTGGGGGGCGACGTTCGCGCTCATCGGAATGACCGGCCCGCCAGCCAGCCCGATGCGCTCCATCGCCACGTGCAGGGCGGACGCGTTGTACTTCCCCTTCCCCTCCGCCCGGATGTCCTCGAACGGCACCATCAGCCCGTGGATGCGTTCGACCTCGGCCCGGTTTCCGGCAACGTAAGCCTTGTGCAGCGCCAGGCTCAGCCGGGGGACGAAGTTGGCCATCCCGGAGCTGTAGCCTTTCGCCCCGTGATCCATGTACTCGACCGCCGGTTTCTCCGCCATGCCGCAGAGAAGGACGGCGTCCTCCCCGATCTCATCCACCAGCCGGTCGAACGTCTCGGTGTCCTTGACCGCGTACTTGTTGGCGTGCACCTGTTCCATCCGAGCCAGGCGGACGGTGGCCGGGACGGGCATCAAGTCGGTGCTCTTGAGGTACAGCACGATTGGGAGGTTGAGGGTCTTGATGAGGTCGCTCAGCCCGGCGTACACCCCTTCGGGCGAGGCCGGACCGACGACCGGCATGATCATCACCCCGTCGACGCCAAGTTCGGCCGCGATCCGGCCCATCTCGACCGCGCGGCCGTAGCCGGGACCGACGCCGGGGATGACGAACGCCCGGTCGCCTACCGCCTCCATCGTCGCTTCGACCGTCTGGCGGTACTCCTCTAAGGTCGAATCGTACACCAGTCCCGTCCCGCACTGGGGCATGACGATCCGGACGCCCCGGTCGGCAAGGTAGCGCGCGTTGCGCTGCACCCCGTCGAGGTCGACCGTCCGGTCCGGACGGCGCGGAGTGATGGTCACGACCAGGACGCCTTTGTAGTCGTCGAGTTGGATTGCGGGCTTGCTCATCAGGCTCTCCTTTCAGCACAGGGGTGAAGAGGCACGACTCATCGCACCGCTTGATGCCGCGCCTTGCTCTGACGCATCAATAACCGTTGATCGATCAGGAACCGTTGATCGATCAGGAAACGCATGATCTCTTCGGCGGCCAGCCGGTAGCCCGCCCGAGTCCAGTGACGGTCTCGGTCGTAATAGAGTTTCATCTGATGGCTCCTCTCCTGAAATCGAGGAAGCAGGTCGAGGACGGGCACGCCCGTTCGTCGTCCGAACGCGACGAGCCATCGGTTTGGTTTGGCCACGTCGTAGCGCGCGAGGTCGAACGCGATGATGTCTCCGATCGCTTTCCGCCAGTACTCCGGGTAGACCTGACCCTGATCCGGTATGAGCACGATTGAGAGTCCCGCCCCATGTTCAGCCGCCCATGCCGCCATCCGGGTGAGCAGCGTGTCGGTATACGCATACCCCGGCTCATGCTCGAACACCACATCCTTCCGGTATTGATCCAGCCACCAGATATTGGCTTCGGACGGCTGTTGTCGAATGCGGATGATTTGCAAGAGCCGGTGGTATCGCTCTCGTATGAACGCGTACGCTTCACTCCGTTCGGCGAGCATAGTTTTGAATGGAATGGGGAGGCGTGCCTGGTACGTCGTTGAGGTGTAGAACCGCTGCTCGTGTTCCTCGAATTTCTGCCTGGTCGCTGGGACTCGTTGCGCATTATTCGTGATATCGTTCCCGATGAAAAACCCGACCACGATGAGATCTGGCTCCAGGCGAGGGCCGATCATCTCCAGCCATTCAAGCTCCTGCGCGGTATCATAGCCGGGCACTCCCGCGTTGATCACTTCGTAGTGCCGGTCTGCGAGCTGGGCGTTGATGAGTCGTTCGATCTGCCGCTCGTACGTATCCTGAAGCGCCACGCCCATCCCGTACGTGAATGAGTCACCGAGAACGAGGAGACGGAACGTCCCGTTCGGCTTGGGGCCATACTCGCGGTCGTCCCGCAGTCCGATGCTGTTGATCTGTTCGATCACGTCATACTCCCCACGGCTCGCCCGGCGTCCTGAAAAATGCGGCTTTAGCCGGATCCCCAGTCGAGGATCAGGGATGGTACAGGGAGGGAATAAACGCTGGCGTTCTTCCCACGCCCGTTCCCGTTCCCACCAGTTGACGACCCGGATGCTCCCCTCGAACGCGAGCGCGAAGACGACGAGCGACCCGGTGAAGAGCGCCAGATTCAGACAGACGAGACGCAATCGGGGGAACCACCCGGTATGATGGCCTGTCATCCTGACGCACGCTCCCTGTTGACGGCGGGGATCAGCCGCTGTTGCACGAGCGCCCGGTAGATGAGCGTCGCGGCCAATCGGTGACCGGCCGCCGTCCAGTGCTTGTTGGTCATGAACCACAGCGTCGGAGTCTGCCCGGCCCGGTTCGCGTCCAGGAACGCCGGAGCCAGGTCGATGACCGGGATGTGATGCGCGGCGGCGAACGTGGTCAACTCCTCCCAGGCGGCTCTCCATCTCCCTGTCGGGTTGTTCACCTGCTTGATGTCGGGGATGAGGA
>JACQVL010000032.1 GCA_016209865.1 Candidatus Latescibacterota bacterium
GGGACGCTCGCGTTGCCCAACCATGCCGGCTGGGGCCATTGTATCATCGTCTCCCACGCGGGGGTGACGATCTGTATCCTGCCCGGCCCGCCCCACGAGGTGCAGGCGCTGTTCTCCCAGTACATCGAGTCGAAATTGGCCACCTGCCCTGACTCCCCTCCCCACCGGGCAGATGGGCAGTCCCTGCACAGCCCCCCGGCCCCACCGGGCAGTAGGCAGTAGACGGGGGAATGGCTTCCATTGCCCACTGCCCATTGCCCACCTGCCCGGTGAGGAAAGGGGTGGCGGAGGTAGAAGGAGTCCTATGCTGCGCGCGATTCTCTTCGATTTTGACGGCGTGATCATCGATAGCGAGAAGGTGCATTACCGGGCGTTTCGTCAGGTGCTGTTGGAAGAGGGGATCGACCTCCCGGAGGATATCTATTACGCGAAATACTTAGCGATGGATGACAAGAATTGTTTTCGGGCGGTGCTGGAAGCTGACGGCCGGCCGGTCGATCGCCAGATGATCCTGACGCTCGTCGAGCGAAAATCGCGGTACTACGACCGGGCGATCAAAGATGGGCTGATCATCCTGCCGGGCGTGCCGGAGTTCATCCACGCCGCGGCCGGGCGCTACCGCCTGGCGATCGGGTCGGGCGCGCTCCGCCGGGAGATCGAGTACGCGCTCGACCGCGCCGGCCTCCGGTCGGCGTTCGACGTCATCGTCAGCTCAGAAGACATCGAGCACAGCAAGCCCGCGCCCGACTGTTACCTGACGGTGCTGGCGAGGTTGAACTCCACGCCCCCCGTGCCCGTCCCCCCGCTCAGCGCGTCCGAGTGCGTGGTCATCGAAGATGCCTTCCACGGGATCACGGCGGCCAAAGCCGCCGGGATGCGCTGCGTGGGCATCACGACTTCCTACCCGGCGGAACGATTGAACGGAGCGGACCTGGTCGTGTCCGGGTTAGACCGGCTTGCTATCGAGCAAGTCGAGAGGTTGTGTGAAGAGAGGTCCTCATGAGTCTCGAACGATTCCGCTTAGACGGCCGGGTGGCGCTCGTCACCGGCGGGAGCAAGGGACTGGGCAAGGCGATGGCACTCGCACTCGCCGGCGCTGGCGCGGATGTCGTCATCACGAGCAGACACCTCGATGAATCCGAGGCGGCGGCTGAGAGCATTCGGTCAGTGACCGGCCGCCGGGCGCTCGCCGTGCAGGCCGACGTGGCCGACCGGCCGCAGGTGGATGACATGGTCGCCCGCGCGCTGGCGGAGTTCGGGAAGATCGACATCCTGGTCAACAACGCCGGGATCAACATCCGGCGGCCGGTCGTCGAGCTGTCGGATGACGACTGGCACGCGGTCATCGACACCAACCTGCACGGGACGCTCTACTGCACGCGGGCCGTCGGGAAGGGCATGGTCGCGCAACAGTACGGCCGGGTGATCAACATCGCGTCCACCTTAGGCAGCGTGGCCATCGCCCACCGCGCCGCGTACGCGTCGAGCAAGGGCGCGGTCATCCAGTTGACGAAAGTGTTAGCGTTGGAATGGGCGCCGTCCAACATCACCGTCAACGCCCTCTGTCCGGGGCCGTTCCTGACCGAGATCAACCAGCCGATCCTCAGCAACCCGGAGGCGTATCAGTTCTTCATCAGCAAAGTCCCCCTCGGACGGTTCGCCGACCCGGACGAGTTGGGCGGCGCCGCCATCTTCTTAGCGTCGGATGCCTCCAGCTTCGTGACCGGCACGACGCTGTACGTCGATGGAGGATGGACGGCGCAGTAACAACAGTGACAAGTGACCAGTGACGAGTGACGAGCAAGAGAAACTCACCAACAATGTTTGCGGACCAAAGGAGCCGATTCCATGCAGTCATTGCCGTTATTGCCGACGACCGTGATCGGAAGCTACGCCACGCCGAGCTGGCTCTGGACCGCGATGGAGGAGATCAAGCACGGCCGGTACGGGACGACCGATCTCAACGAGACATACGACGACGCGGTGCGGATGGCCATCGGGGATCAAGAGCGGGCCGGGGTGGACATCATCAGCGACGGGGAGATGCGCCGGTTCTTCTTCGTCCAGAATTTCTACCGGAAGATCGAGGGGCTGGAGGAGCTCGAGCCGTTCCGGAAGACCGGGCTGTACGCGTACGACAGCGTCCCCCGGTACCGGCCGGTCGAGAAGATCACCGTCCCGCACGGCCTGGGAATCGTCGAAGAGTTCACCTTTCTGAAGGAGAACACTCAGAAGCGCATCATCGCCACCTGCCCGGGCCCGCTGACCCTGACGATCCACCTCCATCTCCGCAAAGGCGGGGCGTACGCCGACCGGCTGGAATTGGCGAACGACCTGGCCGGAGTGGTCAACGCGGAACTCAAAGCGCTCGTCGAGGCGGGCGCGGACTACGTCCAGATCGATGAACCATCCTCCGCCATCATCCCCGGCGACCTCCGCGACTGGATCGCGCTTATCAACCGGGCGATCGACGGGGTGAACGCGAAGATCGGCCTCCACATCTGCTTCGGCAACCTGCTCAGCCGGCCGCGAGGAAAACGGACGTACCGGTGGATGTTCCCGGCCCTGCTCGACGTGAACTGCCATCGCTTCCTGTTCGAGTTCGCCAACCGGGAGTTGAGCGAGATCGAGATGTGGAAAGACGTCGGGGACGACCGGGAATTCGCCGCCGGACTGGTTGATGTGAAGTCATTCTACGTCGAGTCCCCGGAGGACGTCGCCGAGCGCATCCGAACCGCCCTGAACTCCATCCCCGCCGAGAAGCTGTACATCACCCCGGACTGCGGCTTCTTCCCCGTCCCGCGCTGGCTGGCCTTCCTGAAGCTCAAGAATATGGTGGCGGGGACGAAGATCGTGCGGAAAGAATTGGGAGTGGAATGAACATCCTCCTCATCGCCGTCGACACGCTCCGGGCGGATCACCTCAGCGGCTACGGCTACCCCCGGCTGACGAGCCCGCACATCGACGAGTTAGCCCGTGAGGGGACGCGGTTCACCGGGATGATCGCGCCCCACATCCCGACGAGTCCGAGTTTCACGACGATCCTCACCGGCCACGACATCATGAGCCATCAGATCGTGTCCCAGGGCGGGGCGGTCGACCTCGACCCGGCCGTGCACACCCTGGCCGAACTCCTCCAGCGCTCAGGCTACTTCACCGCCGCAGCGGACAACCTGAAGCGCTGGTTCGTCCGCGGGTTCGACGTGTACGAGAGCTACGCGTGGGACCGCGACCCGGCCACACCCTGGCGCAAGGCTGAAGCGGTGAACCGCGCCGCCCTCGACGCGCTCAACCGGTGCGCCAGCCAGGAGAAACCGTTCTTCCTGTTCGTCCATTACTGGGATCCGCACACGCCGTTCCTCCCGCCGCCGCCGTTCGACCGGATGTTCTACGAAGGGAACGAGCGCGACCCGGCCAACGACAGCATGGGGCCAGTCTTCGCGTTCGAACCGTTCACGCAGTACTTCCAGAGCTGGATGGGTGGGGTGACCGACATCCGCTTCCCCATCGCGCAGTACGACGCGGCCATCGCATACGCCGATGCCTGTCTCGCCCATCTGCTGACCCGGTACAGGGAGTTGGGACTGGAAGGCGAGACGCTCGTCATCCTCCTGGCTGACCACGGGGAGACGATGGACGAGCACGCCGGGTACTTTGACCATCATGGCCTGTACGACCACAACCTCCGCATCCCGCTCATCCTGACATGCCCCGGCACGGTCCCGGCCGGCCGTGCGGTCGATGGGATGGTCTGCACGATGGACATCGCCCCGACGGTCCTGGATTTCATCGGCCATGCCGACGTTGTCCGCGAGGAACGGATGACCGGGCAGAGCGTCCTCCCCCTCCTCACGAACGGATCGCACGATGGCCTCTACGACGCGCTCTTCCTGACGGAATGCACCTGGATGCGCAAGCGCGGCGTCCGGACGCATCGGTGGAAGCTGATCGAGGCGATGGAGACCGATTTCCACGGCTTCCCGCCGGTCGAGCTGTACGACCTCCATGAAGACCCCCGTGAGCAGACGAACAGCGCAGCGGAATATCCCGACGTGGTGAGCAACTTGCACGCGCGACTGATCGACTGGACGGAGCGCCGACTGGCGGAGACGGGCAAGCCCAACCCGATCGTCGAGCAGCGGGTGAGCCTCACACGGCTTGGCCCGCTGACGGCGACCGTGCCGGACAATCAACGGTACGACCCGGGCGTGAAGACTGGGAACTAAAAACCCCTCTAACTAAGGAGCCCCACTATGCGTCCACTCAAACGTACCATCTCCATCCTCGCCAGCCTCGCCTTCGCACTCCTGGCGGGAACGGGGACGACCGTGTCCCTCGCACAACCCCCGTCCCCACCGGCCCAGATGGAGGACAACCCTCAGGCTCAGATGAAGGCGTTGCAGGATGCGATCAACGTGCCGGGGCCGCAAGAGCGCGTCACGCAACTGGAACAATTCCTGGCGAAGTACCCGGACACCCCGTTCAAGGCCAATGCGTACTGGATCCTGTTCAAGAGCTACGGAGAATTCTCTCAGGATCATGAGAAGCTGTGGGCGCTCGGGCAGAAGACGATCGAGGCGGGGAGACTGCAGGCGGAGACGATGCTCCCTCCGTTCCAACGGAATCCCGCCCTCGCCGAGATGTACAACGGCATCGCGTACGGATTGGCCGACTACGGCATCCATCTGGACGAAGCGCTCGACTACGCTCAGCAAGCCCGCTCCCTGATCGAGCAGGCCGTCCCGATGCGTCCTCCGATGATGCCCAATGAGCAATGGCTGGAAGAGATGAGCCTCATGCGCGGTCAGATTCTTGACACTATCGGCTGGGTCCAGTTCAAACGAAACGTCCTGCCGGATGCTGAGAAAGCCATCGCCGAGGCGGTCGTCCTGCTCCCCGACAACGGGACGCTGCGCTACCATCTCGGCCGGGTGTACGCCGCGGAAGGGCAGGCGGAGAAAGCGATCGGCGCGCATCTCGACGCCGTGACGGTGACGCAGCCGGATTCGTCGTCACAGGCCGAGTTGGAGAAGTTGTACAAGACCAGGTACGGCGCGGCATCCCGATCGAAGCTCACCGCTGACCTTGCCGCCGCGCGCGCGCGCGCCCAGGCCGCACAAAAGGTGAAGCTCCTGGCGGAACGGCTGAACACCCCCGCGCCCGATTTCGAGGTGGAAACCCTCACCGGAGAGAAAGTCAAGCTATCCAGCTTAAAGGGTAAGGTGGTCGTCGTCAACTTCTGGGCGACCTGGTGTGCCCCCTGCCGGGAAGAAATGCCCAAGCTCCAGCAGACGTACGAGGCGTATCGCGGGAAGGACGTCGCGTTCCTCGTCGCCAGTGTCGATCGGGAGCGGGAGAACGTGAAGCCGTATATCGACGAGAACCGGTACACGTTCCCGGTCTACTACGCCGGGCCTTCCGCCGAACTCTACCAGGTCGACTTCATCCCCACGACGTTCATCATCGACAAGCAGGGCATGATTCAGTTCAAACACACCAGCTACCGACCCGATATCCGCGACGTCCTGGGCTGGCAGATCGACGCGCTCTTGACCGGTGGTCGGTGATCGGTAAAAATCAGTAAAACCATTGTGTTTTGAGGCTCATCCGGGATTTTGGCGGGAATCATGGGCAAGACTGTAGAGACGAGGCGGTGCCGCGCCCTGGGCGACTCACCGGGTCGCCCCTCATGAGATTTGACGACCCAAATCGGTAAAAAC
>JACQVL010000330.1 GCA_016209865.1 Candidatus Latescibacterota bacterium
GCCGGGGATGATGGTCGCCCTCGTCGGCCATACCGGATGCGGGAAGACGACCCTCGTCAACCTCATCCCCCGGTTCTACGACCCGGTCATCGGGACGGTACTGATCGACGATTACGACATCCGGGAAGTGACGCTCGACTCGCTCCGGGCGCAGATCGGGATCGTCCTCCAGGAGTCAATCCTGTTCGACGAGACGATCCGGAACAACATCCGCTACGGGAAGCTCGACGCGACGGACGATGAGATCCACGCTGCCGCCACGATCGCGAACATCCATGACTACATCGTCTCCCTCCCCGACGGGTATGCGACGAAGATCGGGGATGAGGGGATGACCCTCTCTGGCGGGCAGAAACAACGGATCGCCATCGCCCGGGCGGTCGTGGCCGACCCATGCATTCTTATCTTAGACGAGGCCACCTCCTCCCTCGATTCCGAATCGGAGGCGCACATCCAGGAAGCGCTGAAGCGCGTCATGAAAGGCCGGACGAGCTTCGTCATCGCCCACCGGCTCTCGACGATCCTGGACGCTGACATGATCGTGGCGATGGACCACGGCAAGATCATCGAGATGGGGTCGCATGACGAGCTGCTTCGCAAGGGTGGGCTGTACGGCATGTTGTATGAGGAGCAGTTCAAGAAAAAGGCGGACGAACGGACGCTGAAGCGCATCGCTCAAGAGGCTGCAGGCGGATAAGAGCATGGAACCCGAAGAACTTCAAGCCCGTTATTCATCCAGTCACAACTTCCTCCGGCTCATCAACCGGTTTCTCAAGCCGTACTGGCCGTGGATATTGCTGTCCACCGCCCTGACGTTCCTCTCCACCTGTGCGAGCCTGCCGCTCCCGCTCATCATTAAATACCTGATTGACGACGTCCTGGTCGGCAAGCGACTGGACAAACTCGGCCTGGTGTTCGTCATGATCCTCGGCGTCCTGGTGGTCTCACGGGCCGTCTCGACGGTGCTGCAATACGTCATTGCCTACCTCGGCCAGCGGGTGAAGTTTCACATCCGGCACGAGTTCGTCATCCATCTCCACCGTCTGTCGATGAGCTACTACGACCGGATTCAGACGGGCAAGTTGATGTCCCGGATCATCAGCGACGGGTATGCCATCCAGGAGATGATCGGCAGCGGCATGGTCAACATCTTCACCGATTTCTTCACCCTGCTTGTCGTCCTCGGCATCCTGTTTCAGATCAACTGGCGGCTGGCGCTCATCACCGTCATCGTCCTCCCATGCTATGCCGTGAGCCATGAGGTCTTCGCGGAGAAGATGCGGCGGACGGGGAAGCAGGTCCGGCGGAAGGGGGACGAGATCATGGGCAACCTGGAGGAGTGCATCTCCGGCGTGCGGGTGGTGAAATCGTTCGTGAAGGAGCGGTATGAGGCGGACCAGTTCAAGAAGAAGCTGGGGGAGCACTTCGACTTGAACATGCAGCTCAACGTGCTCGGGACGATGTGGGGGGCGATCGCCGGGTTTATCAGCGGCGTTGGGGCGGCGCTGGTGCTGTGGTACGGCGGGCGACTGATCTCCCAGGACCAACTGACGATTGGCATGCTCCTGGCGTTTCTTGCCTATACCGGATATGTCTACGGCCCTATCGTCAACCTGATCCAGGTCAACGCGACCATCCAGCGGGTCAACGCGGCGATCGACCGATTGTTCGAGACGCTCGACACCGAGCCGCTCATCCGGGACGCGCCGAACGCGGTCATTCTCCCGACGGAGGGCGGGAGACACGTCCGGTTCCAGGACGTCTCGTTCGCGTACAGCGACCAGGCGCCCGTCCTGCACCACATCACCCTCGACGTGCAGCCGGGGATGAAAGTCGCCATCGTCGGCCCCAGCGGCTCCGGGAAGACGACGTTCGTCAACCTGATCCCCCGGCTGTACGAGGCGACCTCTGGCGTGGTGTCGATCGACGGGGTCGATGTCCGCAAGATTGCCCTCCAGTCGCTCCGCAGCCGGATCGGGGTCGTCCCGCAGGAGACGATGCTCTTTACGGGGATGATCAAGGACAACATCCGGTACGGCCGGTTAGACGCGACGGACGAGGAGGTCGTCGACGCCGCCAAAGCGGCGAACATTCACGAGTTTATCGTCTCGTTGGAGCACGGGTACGAGACGCTTATCGGGGAAAAGGGGATCAAACTCTCCGGCGGGCAGAAGCAGCGGATCGCCATCGCCCGGGCGCTGTTGACCGACCCGACGATCCTGATTTTAGACGACTGCACATCCGCCCTCGATTCCAAGACAGAGGCGAAGATTCAGGAGACGCTCAACGAGTTGATGCGAGACCGGACGAGCGTCATCATCGCGCACCGGCTGTCGAGCGTCATCTCGTGCGACTGGATCTACGTCCTGATCGACGGCCGGGTCGCGGAACAGGGGATGCACGCCGACCTCGTCCGGCAGGGCGGGCTCTACAGCCGGTTGTATGAGCAGCAATTCCGGGCCGCCGGGGAGGAAGCGGTCTATGAGATGCAGGAGGAGGAATAAGGCGGGAGTCAGGGGTCGGTCAAATCAGTGACGAGTGACAAGTGACGAGTGACGAGAAAAACCTGGTGTCATTCCCGTTCCCGCTTTCGCGAGGACAAGTTTCACGGGGATAAACTCCAGTGGGAGTCCATTCATTCATCGTTATCCTTCCCTCGCCCATGCCAGGCCGCGCTCACGAGCCCGGTCGCGGTGCCGGTGTAGAAGCTGAACGTTGAGGTCGTCCAGCCGGGCGCCCTGAGCCCATCCTTGATACCACGCCACCGTATCGCGCAATGCCTCGTCGAGGGTGTACGCGGGCGCCCAGCCGAGCCGCGTCCGGGCTTTCTCCCAGGAGAGCGTCTGCTTCAGAATCTCCGGAAAGGGCTCCGGCGGGGGCGTGTGCCGCCAGGTCAGGCCGGCGTCCCACAGGTCGCAGATGCGAGTCGCTAAGTCGGCGTTCCGAACATCGTGTTCATGCGGCCCGAAATTGAACCCCTCCCCGTCGACCCCATCTTGATCGAGCGCCGCGCCTAAGCTTAAATATCCGCTGACCGCATCCAGGACGTAGAAATAGTCGCGCACCATCTCCGGGTTGTGGATGTCCGGCGGACAACCCGCGGTGAGCGCCTTTGCGCAATCGACGACGATCCGGCCGGCCGCCCAGTCCCCCCCGCCGATGATGTTCCCGCACCGGACGATCCCTCCGTGAATCCCTGACGGCTTGAAATAACTCGTGAACCAGGTCTGAGTGAGCATATCCGCCGCGCTCTTCGACGCGCTGTAGACGTCCGTCCCCCTCAGCGGGTCGTCTTCCACGTAGAGGGCGCCGCCTTTGTCGCCGTATGCCTTATCCGACGTGGCCACGACGCACCGGCCGGCCGTCCCGGCTTGCCGGACGGCCTCCAGCACGACGGCCGTCCCCAGGACGTTGGCGCTGACCGTCTCGACGGGACTCTGGAACGCCGTCTTCACGATCGCCTGCGCCGCCAGATGGAAGACGACGTCCACCCGGTACTCGGTCAACACGCGCAGCATCAGGGCGGGATCGCGGATGTCCCCCTGGACGAACGTCACGCGTTGCTCCAGGCCGGAGGCGACAAAGTTGGACCGCGGCTGGCGTTCTTTGTCCAACCCGACGACTTCCCCTGCCCCTGCCTCCAGCAAGACCAGCGCCAGCCATGTCCCCTTGAACCCGGCGATGCCGGTGACGAGGACGGTCTTGTCGCGGTAGAACCCGTGGTACATGATTCCCCTAAAACAAGGGCGGCCACGAAGGGCCGCCCCTACAATGATGTCTTCTTTCCCCGCTGCAATGCCTTTATCGCCTCCCGCACCGCCATCCCGTGCCGGCGCAGGTGCTGTTCCGCCTCGTCCGCGCCGCAGCCGGCCAGGGCCATGACGAGCGCCGTCTTGAGGTTCCCCCCCGCTGCGTCGAGCAGCCGTGACGCTTCCGTCTGATCCACCCCGGCGATCATCCGGAGGATCCGTCCGGCCCGGTTCTCCAGTTTTTCGCACGACGCCTGGATGTCCACCATCAGGTTCTCGTACACTTTCCCGACCCGGACCATCGCGGCGGTCGTCACCATGTTCAAGACGAGCTTCGTGGCCGTCCCCGCCTTCATCCGGGTCGAGCCAGTCACCACTTCAGGGCCGGTGA